>DATHNU010000538.1:0-4459 GCA_035485695.1 Reyranella sp.
ATGTCGCGGCGACGCCCATCCTGCTCAACCTCGCTTTGATCGGCGCGGTGCTGGGCCTCACGCCCTTGCTGCCCAACGGCGGCTATGCCGCCTCGACCGGCGTCGTCGTCGCCGGTCTCCTGCAATGGCTGTGGCTGCTGATCGCCTGCGCGCGCGACGGCGTCAGCATGAAGCTGGTGCGGCCGCGCTTGACCGAACGGGTGAAACGGCTGGTCAGGCTCGCCACACCTGTGGCAATCGGCGGCGGCGTGCAGTCGATCAGCACCATGCTCGACGTGGTGTGGGCGTCGCTGCTGCCGGTCGGCACGATCTCGGCCCTCTTTTACGCCGACCGCATCGCCCAGTTGCCGCTGGGCGTGGTCGGCATCGCCGTCGGCACGGCGTTGCTGCCGCTCTTGGCCCGCCAGTTGCGCGCCGGCCAGACGCAATCGGCGATGGCCAACCAGAACCGCGCCATCGAGTTCGGCCTGATGCTGAGCCTGCCGGCGGCGCTGGCGCTGTGGCTGCTGGCCGATCCGTTGATCCGCACGCTGTTCGAGCGCGGCCGCTTCGGCCCCGACGACACCCTGCGCACGGCGAGCGCGCTCGCCGCCTATGCCGTCGGCCTGCCCGCCTTCGTACTGGTCAAGGCGCTGACGCCGGGCTTCTTCGCCCGCGAGGATACCAGGACGCCGCTCTATATCGCGACCACGGCGATCGTGGTGAACATCGTGCTCAACGTCGTCTTCCTCTACGGCACCACGCTCGCCCAGGTCGGCGTTGCGCTCGCGACCTCGCTGTCGGGCTGGCTGAATGCAGCCATGCTGGCCATCGTCCTGCGGCGGCGCGCGCAATGGGTACCCGACCAGCGACTGATCTCGCGCTCGATCCGCATGGTCGGCGCGACGGCCGGCATGGGGCTGGCCTTGTGGCTTGTCCTCGTCTGGCTGGCCCAGCCGCTGGCGCACGCCAATTTCCTGGGTGTTGTCGCCGCACTGGGCGCCTGCGCCCTGGGCGCCATCGTCTACGCCGCGCTGGGCGCGCTTTTGGGCGTCGTCAAACTGTCCGAGCTGCGCTTCGTGATGCGCCGTCAGCCTGGCCTCAGCTCAATCGACCCAGGCGAACAACCGTGACGCCGGGCCGGAGCGGCCGGTTGGACGAGGGCATCACCAGCACGCAATTGTCGTAGGGCGTCGTCACCGGCTCGCCGTCGTCGTGGCCCAGCACGGTGCCCGCCTCGGCGATCAGCTCCTGGCCCTCGAAGTGCCGCGCTGGCGTGAAGTTGCCGCGCTTGGTGGCGACCGCATGCGTCACCTCGACGACGCGCTGCTGGGCCGGCGTCGGCTGCTTCCAGCCGGCCGGCAGGTCGGCTGCCTCGACGATCCCGGTCGCGGCCAGGAACCGCGCGGTCACGTCCTTGGCGACCGTGACCGAGGAGGCCCGCCAATGCTGGCCGGTCTCGATCAACAATGCGTTCTTCGGGCTCTTGGAATCGCCGAAGCCGCCATAGTCGCGCATACGCATGCCGGCGGCGTGGCCGGCGTCGCGCACGATGTCGACCGGCGTGCCGATCTTCTTGGCCAGCGCCACCCCCTTGTCGAGCGGGCCCGACAGCATCAGCGGCACGCCGTCATCGTGCATCGAATGGAGATCGAGCAGGAAGTCGGCACGCTCGATGAAGGGCTTCACCACCTGCGCCCGCCTTGTCTCGACCGTGTTGGCCGGTTGGTCGAGTCGGCCCCAGGTGCGGTTGAAATCCTCGTCGACCAGGCGCGACTTGAACGGCGTCTTGGCGTCGAAGCTGTGATAGGCCTCGATGTTGTTGAAGGAAAAGATCAGCGTGCCCTGGCGCGGCTTGAGCCCGGCGGAGAGCAGCGCGTCGACCACGACGGCGCCTGACACCTCGTTGCCGTGGGTCAGTGCCGCCACCATCACCACAGGGCCCGGCTTGCCGCTTTCGAGCACGTGGATGTAGGGCGCGGCACCTTTTTCCCAGCGGCGCAGCTCGGGGAAGGCAAATTCGATCGGCGGATTGTCGGACATTCGTTCAGGACCGTCGCACTGCAAGGAAAAAATCTCGAAGTTTATGGGTAGCCTGCGCCGGGCACTTCGACAACTGCGGCATCCACATAGGATTGGGCTTTCGGCCCGGTCTCGCTGCCCCGATCGGGGTCCATGCTGACACAGAACAAGGTCTTGCGATCGTCGCCGCCCAGCACGCACGCGACGCCGCGCCGGCCCGGAACGGCAATGCGGTCCAGGATGCGCCCGTCCGGCGCCACGCGAACAAAGGAACTCTCGTCGAGAAGGCTGACCCACACGGCCTGATCGCGGTCCATGCAAATGCCATCGGGGGCGCGGAACTGGCCGAAGCGGCGTTCGAATTCGAGCGAACCATCGGCGCGGATGTGAAAGCTTGCCAGACAGTCGCCATTGGTTTCGGCAACGACCAGCTGCCGTCCGTCCTCGGATATCGCGATGCCGTTGGGAAAGTTGAGGCCGTCCGCCACGACCCGCGGTTCGCGGCCCACCTCGACGAGGACGATCCGCCCGTAGGGCCCGTTCTTGATGCCCGACTTGAGATCGAATCCAAGGTCGCCGACATAGGCTCGGCCGACCTTGTCGACGGTCATGTCGTCCAGCGTACCGGTGAGCCCGGACAGCTCGGCATGGACGACGGGCTGGCCGCCAGCACAGCGCACGAGCGAGCGACCGTGCATGTCGGTCACCACCGCCTCGCCGCTTTGCAGGAAGCCGAGGCCGGCGGGTATGCCCTGCAACGCGCAGGCGATTTCGGGCGTGCCTTCCGGCGTCACGGAGATTAGCGTTCGGGCGCGGCTGTCGACCAGCCACAGCCGATGGTCATGCCAACGGGGCGCTTCGAAATAACGTCCACCGTCGAGCAGCGGCGTGAGACGACTTCCAGCCATGGGCTATTCTGATCCGACTCGGGCGGCGCTTATACCGCGCGATGATCCTCGCTGAATAGCCCGCGAGGCGGCGGGCGGTCCTCAACCCTCCTTGTACCAGTTGGGCAGATCCCACGTGTTGTTGTCCCAGCCGGTCAGCTCGACCACGAGGTTGTTGGCCACGGCCGTGACCACGGGCCGGGCCACGACGGGGATTACGACCTGGTTGTTCACCGCCATCTCGTTCAGCTTGATCAGCATGGCAGCGCGCTTGACCGGATCGAGTTCGAGCTGGGCGGCCTTGTGGATCTCGTCGTATTCCTTGTTCTGCCAGCGCGTGATGTTGCGGCCCTGCCATTTGTTTTCCTTGGCGGCGACTTCAGCCGTAAGGAACTGGCGCAGGAACACTTCAGGGTCGGGCTGCTGCGGACCGTTATTGTACATCTGCAGGTCCGTATAGAAGTGCGGGTAGGTGTCGGGATTGGCGACGTCCGACGAGAAGAACACCGAGGCGGTGACCGCCTTCACCTCGATGTCGATGCCCGCTTTCTGGCAGGCCTGCTTGACGATGGCCTGGGTCTTCTGGCGCGGCTGGTTGATCGAGGTCTGGAAGACGAATTTCAGCTTCTTGCCGTCCTTGGCGCGGATGCCGTCGGCGCCCTTGGTCCAGCCTGCCTTGTCGAGGAGGGCGTTGGCCTTGTCGATGCTGAACTCGTACTTCGTCGCCTTGGAACGGAAGCGTTCCGGGTTGTCGATGAAGTTCGCCGTCGCTTTTCCCGTGCGTCCGTAGATGTATTTCTCGACCGAGTCCTTGTCGACCAGCAGGGCAAGCGCCTGGCGTACCGCCGGATCGGTGAGGGTGGGATGCTTGGTCTTGAGGCTCGAGCGCTCGCCGTCGACTTCAGTCCACGGATCCGTCGAGTTGAGCTGGATATGTTCGATGCCGCCGCCCGGAGTGATGATGACCTTGCCCTTGCCGCCTTTTTCCAGGCGCAGCAGGATCTCGTCCTCGACCTGCATGTTCCAGCCGAAGTCGAACTCGCCGGTCTGCAGCACGCTGCGCGCCGCCGACACCGCATCGCCGCCGCCTTTCATTTCGATGGCGTCGAAATAGGGCCGGTTCTCCACGTGGTAGTTGGTGTTGATCTCGCCGGTGACCATGTCGCCCGGCTTGAAGTCCTTGAACTTGTAGGGACCGGTGCCGACCGGCTTGAGGTTGGTCGGCGCATCGCGCGACTTGTCGCCGCTATAGTCGGCGAACAGATGCTTGGGAATGATCGAGCCGGCGGACGCCACGAAAGCGTCGGCCCAGAAGGGCGTCGGCTGCGGGAACTTCACGACGACCGTGTAGTCGTCGACCTTCTCGACCACGACGTCCTTGTAAGAGCCGACGGTGACCGCGGCCGTCGCCGGGTTCTTGGCATATTCCCAGGTGAAGACGACATCGTCGGCGGTGAACGGCTTGCCGTCGTGCCAGGTGACGCCCTTCTTCAGCTTCCAGGTCACTGACTTGCCGTCGGCGGCCAGGGTGCCGTCCTCGCGGCCCGGGATGGCTTCCGCCAGCACCGGCC
>DATHNU010000539.1:0-7880 GCA_035485695.1 Reyranella sp.
GGCCGGCTGGGCGACCATTGGGGCCGCTGGATCATGATGGTGATCTTCTTCGCCGGCATGGGCGTGTCGGCGCTGGTGATCGCGCTCTGCACCAACAAGTGGCAGATCGGCGCGGCGCTCACCCTGATGGGCGCCTTCGCCTCGATCTACCATCCGGTCGGCATCCCGATGCTGGTGCAGAAGGCCAGGAATTTCGGCTTCACGATCGGGCTGAACGGACTGGCGGGCAACATGGGCATCGCCATCGCCGCGGGCGTCTCGGTCTATATCGCGCAGCGCTTCGGCTGGCAGATGGCCTTCATCCTGCCGGGCGTCATCTGCCTCGTCTGCGCGGTGGCCTTCGTCATCCTCGTGCCGCGCGAGGAAGAGGCGCCGGCCAAGCGCAAGCCGAAGATGAACGACCTGCCGCCGGGCGTGATGGCGCGCGTGTTCGCCATCATGACCTTCACCGCCGTGAGCGGCAGCATCATCTTCAGCTTCACCACCAACGGCAACGGCGAGCTTCTGCGCGAGCGGGTGAAGGGCGTGGTGCAGGATCCGGCCGAGCTGGCGGGCATGCTGTTCGTGATCTTCTCGCTGGCCTCGCTGGCCCAGCTCGTGGTCGGCAAGCTGATCGACCGGCTTCCGCTCAAGACGGTCTATGTGCCGATCCTGCTGCTGCAGGTGCCGCTGTTCCTGCTCGCCTCCCAGGTGCAGGACTGGGCGCTGTTCGTCACCGCGATCGCCTTCATGCTGCTGGTGTTCGGCGCCATTCCCTTCACCGACGCCATGATCGTGAAATACATCGACGACCGCATGCGCAGCCGGGTCACCGGCGCCCGGCTGGCGATCGGCTTCGGCGTCAGCTCCTTCGTGGTGGCGCTGATGGGCCCGACCGTGAAGGCGGCGGGCTTCCCGACCTTGCTGATGGCGCTGGCGGTCGTGGCGTTCTGTTCCTTCCTCGCCATTTCGATGCTTCCGGCGGACCACGAGATGGGCAAGGCAGCGCTGAAGCCCGCAGAGTAAAACGCGCGGCCCACCGCGCGTTGTGAGTCGGTCGGCCGTTTGCGATCCTGCCGCCAACGCAAGTTGGGGTGGGATCATGCTCAAGAGACGCGCTGCGCTGGCGGGAACCGCCGCCTGGACCATCGTCGGCGCATCTTCGGTGCGCGCCCAGACCTGGCCTAGCCAGCAGATCAAGATCGTGGTGCCGTACATTCCGGGCGGTGCCACCGACACTGCGGGTCGTGTCGTCGCCGAGAAGTTCGGCGCGCTCCTGGGCCAGCAGGTCATCGTCGAGAATCGCGGTGGCGGCAACACCATCATCGGCATGGAAGTGGTCGCCAAGTCCAAGCCCGACGGCCACACGCTCCTGCTCGGGACGACGACGCTCGCGACCAATGCCGCGCTCGGGCTGAAGCAGCCGTTCGATCCGCTGAAGGATTTCCAGCCGATTTCGACCGTGGCCGACATTCCCGACATGATCGCCATCAACAAGGATCTGCCGGTGCGGAGCTACGCCGAGTTCGCCGAGTGGGTGAACAAGCAGCCCGAGCGCGTGCGCTTCGCGACGTCGGGCATCGGCAACCAGCCCCATCTGTGGGGCGAGCTGTTCAAGGCCCGCAACAAGCTCAATATGGAGGTCGTCGGCTACAAGGGCTCAGCTGACGCGCTGCGCGACGTCATGGGCGGCCATGTGCCGGTGGTGTGCGACGTCGTCCTGCCGACCGGCACGCACGTCAAGGGCGGCCGGTTGACCGGCATCGTCGTGGCCTCCGCCGAGCGCTCGCCGATGTGCCCGGATGTGCCGACGGTGATCGAACTCGGCATGCCGGACATGGTGAGCGCCGTGTTCTACGGCGTGGCGGGGCCGGCCGGCATTCCGCGGCCGGTAGTCGATCGCCTGAATGAACTCTGCCGCGAGACGGTCAAGGATCCCGAGGTTCAGAGGAAGTTCGCCGAGCTCGGCTTCTTCACCACCGGCTCGACGCCCGAAGCCTATCTCGAGAAACTGAAGTTCGAGACCGAGCGCTGGACCAAGGTGGTCAAGGACAACAACATCAAGATCGAAGGCTAGCTCCTGCCGGAGCGCGGACCTCCAGGTCCGCTCATGATCATGATGCGGACCTGGAGGTCCGCGCTCCATTTGTTCGCTTGCCGTCACCAGTTTCTATCGCCCGCACCAGCAGCTTCTTAAGATCGGCCGCGCTCAACCTGTCGAGGCGCGCCAGTACGATCGGATAGCCGACGTAGTGCTCTGTGACGAAAAAAGTCTGCGGATCGGCCTGCAGCAGGTGATCGCGCGTCTGGTTGCCGACCTTGAGCACGATCGACTCGCCGTCCTGGTGCAGACGCGCCAGCAGCCTGCCGCGATGGCGCCAGGCGGGCGTGCGGTAGGACGTGCCTTCCTCGACGTCAGGCAACGCGCGCACTGCGCGCCGGATCATGGGGAGGGAGAGCTTGCGTCGGGCCATGGCTCGCCCGCAGAGTGCGCGGCGAGAGCGAGAAGGGGAAGCACCATGGCGGCAGAGTCAGCCGTTCCGGTTCCGGCGTCGCACCTCGATGTCGCGCGCGATGCCGAGCCCGCGACCCGGGCGGCCAATGCGGCGATGGCGGCCAGGCTGCCGTTCGACGAGGTCGCGGACTTCGAGGCCGCCCGGCGCGGGCTGATCGCGCCGGTTCCCGACGGCATGGTGCGCACGGCCAACGGCACGATGCTGTGGAACCTGGGCGAGTACGCCTTCATCGATGGCGCGCTCGCGCCGGCCACCGTCAATCCCAGCCTGTGGCGCATGGCCCGGCTCAACCTCGCCAACGGCCTGTTCAAGGTCACCGACCGGCTCTACCAGCTGCGCGGCTTCGACATCTCCAACATGACGGTGATCGAGGGCGACACCGGCCTGATCCTGATCGATCCGCTCACCACCGCGGAAGTCTCGCGCGCCGCACTCGCGCACTACCACGCGCACCGGCCAAAGAAGCCGGTGGTGGCCGTCATCTACACGCACAGCCACATCGACCACTACGGCGGCGTACGCGGCGTCTTGGACGAAGCCGACGTTCGGGCTGGCAAGGTCCCGGTCATCGCGCCGGCGGGATTCATGGAGGCGGTCTCCGGCGAGAACGTGCTGGCCGGCATGCCGATGGCGCGCCGCGCCCAGTTCCAGTTCGGCACCATGCTGCCGCGCGGCTCGCGCGGCCAGGTCGATGCCGGCCTGGGCAAGGGCATCGCGCGCGGCACGCCGGGCCTGATTGCACCGACTCAGAGCATCGCCCAGCCGGTCGAGGAGCACACGATCGACGGCGTCAGGATCATCTTCCAGCTCGCGCCCGAGACCGAGGCGCCGGCCGAGATGCACATGTTCTATCCGCAACTGGGCGTCCTTAACATGGCGGAGAATGCCTGTCCGGTGCTGCACAATTTCATCCCGCTGCGCGGCGCGGTGGCGCGCGATCCGCGCATCTGGGCCAAGTACATCGGCGATGCCATCGCGCTCTATGCGCCCGACAGCGAGATCCTGATCGGCCAGCATCATTGGCCGACCTGGGGCAGGGAAGCGGTGCTCGATCACCTCGAGGCGCAACGCGACCTCTACAAGCACATCCACGACCAGACCCTGCGTCTGATGAACAAGGGCTGGCGGCCGGCCGAGATCGCCGAGGCGATCGACCTGCCGCCGGGCCTGGCCGAACGCTGGTCGGTGCGCGGCTATTACGGTTCGGTCAATCACAATGTGAAGGCGGTCTATCAGCGCTATCTCAGCTGGTACGACGCCAACCCCTGCAATCTCCACCCGCTGCCGCCGGCGCGGGCGGCGGCCAAGCTCGTCGACTACATGGGTGGCGCGGCGGCGGCGATCGCGCGGGCCAGAGCCGACTTCGCCAAGGGCGAGTATCGCTGGGTCGCCCAGGTGATGAAGGAGGTCGTGTACGCCGAGCCTGCCAACATCGAGGCCCGCGCCCTCTGCGCCGATGCGCTGGAGCAAATGGGCTACCAGGCCGAGTCGGCGACCTGGCGCAATGCCTTCCTGTACGGCGCTCAGGAGCTGCGCCACGGCGTGTTCCCGCTGCCGGCGCGGATCGCCATGGGCGCCGACACCCTGGCCGGGCTCACCAACGACGTGTTCTTCGACATGATGGCGATTCGTCTCGATCCGGCGAAAGCCGCCGGTCGGTCGATGGTGATCAACTGGCATTTCACGGACCGTAAGGAGACATTGGCGCTCACCCTCAGGAATTGCACCCTGAGCCATCGTCTTGGTGCGTGGTCGGACGCGGCGGACACGTCGATCACCACGACACGCGGCACGCTCGATGCCATTGTGCTGGGCAAGCTCACCGCGCCGGACGCGCGGGCGTCGGGCGCCCTCAAGGTCGAAGGCGATCCCTCGTGCCTGGCGGCGCTGTTCGCCATGTTCGAGCCGCCGGCGGGTTTGATGTTCGACATCCTCACTCCTGGTGAAGGCAGGCCCTGACGCGGCCCAGCGCTTGACATCGGCCGGGCCGCCCCGTGTGATGCCGGCAATAAGACGCATAAGCGCTTAACGGTTCTCAGGGAGGACTTGATGTCCAAGAGCAAGATCGCCCGTTTTGCGGGCGGGGCGGTGGCCGCCGTCGCGGCATTCGCGTTGATGGCGTCGGCCCACGCCCAGGAAAAGAAAATCAAGATCGGCGTCGTCTACGATCTCACCGGTCCGCTGGCCGGCGCCGGCTCAGAGCTGCAATACATCGGCGCCAAGATCATGATGGACTACTTCATCAAGAAAGGCGGCGTCGAAGGCTATCAGATCGAGCCGGTCTATGCCGATTCGCAAAGCAAGCCCGACGTCGCCATCAACGAAGCCGTGCGCCTGATCGAAAAAGAGAACGTCGACATGGTGCTGGGCTTCTATTCGTCGGCGCAATGCGTGCCGGTGGCCGCGCGCGTCGAGCAGCTCAAGAAGTTCATGTGGATGACCACCTGCATCTCGACCGCCGTGCTGGACGGACGCCACCTGCGTTATGCCTTCCGTCCGCAGACCAGCGGCCAGCTCTACGGCAAGCAGGCGACCGACTTCATCGCCAACTATTCCAAGGAGAAGTTCGGCAAGGATCCCAAGGATCTGCGCGTGGCGATCATCCACGAGGACGGCTCCTACGGCGTCGATGTCGCCAAGGGTGACGAGGCCGGGGCCAAGAAGCACGGCTTCAACGTCGTGCTGAAGGAAGGCTACTCGATCAGCGCGCCCGATCTTTCGGCGCTTGTCACCAAGCTCAAGCGCGCCCGGCCGGACGTTGTCTTCCACACCGGATACAACCCCGACATCACGCTGCTGCTGCGCCAGGCGCGCGAGCAGGGGCTGAAGTTCGGCGCCCTGGTCGGCCAGGGTGCGGGCTACGGCGTCTACGAGAAGCTGAAGGATAGCCTGGGCCCCGACGCCAACTACCTCTTCAACATCGATCCGATCTCGATCTGGCTGACCAACGAGAAGACGCTCGATCCCAAGCTTGTGCCGATCATCAAGATGGTGGGCGAGGAGTTCGACAAGGCGAAGCCCGGTGTCGCCATCCGCTCGGCGCATGTCGGCATGGCGGCTTCCAACACGTACCTCTTCATGACCGAAGTGCTGCCGCGCGCCATCAAGAAGTATGGCGGCATCAGCGCCGATGCGCTGCGCCAGGCGGCGCTCGACGTCGACCTGCCCGAAGGCGGCACCATGCTGGGCTTCGGCGTCAAGTTCGAGGGCCCGGATGAGCAGATCGCCGGCCAGAATGATCGCGCCTACCCGGTCATCATCCAGTATATCGACGACAAGCCCTACGTGGTGTGGCCGAAGAGCCAGCAGATGCGCGAGCCGGTGCTGCCGCTGCCGGCCGGCATGACCTATAGCTACAAGTAGGTGATGCGCGGGCGTGGAGGCGGGCCATGCTCGTCGTTGACGGACTGATCAAGCGCTTCGGCGGCTTCACTGCCGTCAGCAACGTGTCGTTCAAGGTTGATCAGGGCGAGATTCTCGGCCTGATCGGCCCCAACGGCTCGGGCAAGAGCACGATCTTCAACATGCTGTCGGGCACGTTCCCGCCCTCGGGCGGCTCGATCAGGTTCGAGGGCCACGAGATCGCCGGACTGCCGCCGCACAGGATCATCAACCGCGGCGTCGGCCGCACTTTCCAGATCCCGCGGCCCTTTCGTCGACTGTCGATCTTCGAGAACGTGGCGCTGGCGGGCTATTACGGCCAGAATCGCCACAGCGAGGCCAAGGCCCGCGACTCGGCCGAACGCGCTCTCGCCATGGTCGGCCTGCCGACCGACCGCGACGCCCGGGTCGACGGGCTGGGCGCCGCCGGGCTGAAAAAGCTCGAGCTCGCCAAGGCGCTGGCGACTGGACCGAAGCTCCTGCTGGCGGACGAGAGCCTGGGCGGACTCGACGATACCGAGATGGACCAGGCGGCCGACATGCTGCGCAAGATCCGCGACGAGCTCGGCATCACCATCATCTGGGTCGAGCACATCATGGGCGTGCTGATGCGCGTGGTCGACCGCGTCATGGTGCTCGATCACGGCGAGAAGATCTCCGAGGGCCTGCCCAGCGAGGTGGCGAGCGACCCGCGCGTGATCGAGGTTTATCTCGGCACCGATGCGCTGGCGACGCAGGCGGCGGCGGTGCGCACGTGAACGGCCCAAGGGAGAGGAGCGGCGCGTGCTCGAACTGAGGTCGGTCGATGCGGGCTACGGCAGCTTCCAGGCGCTGTTCGACGTCAGCCTCGAGGTCAAGGCGGGCGAAGCGGTGGGCGTGATCGGCCCCAACGGCGCCGGCAAGACAACCTTGATGCGGGCGATCTCCGGCCTGATCCGGCCGAGAGGTGGTGCGATCAGCATGGAGGGCAAGGACGTGCTGGCGACGCCGCCGCACCGCATCGTCAGCCTCGGCATCGCCCACGTGCCGGAAAATCGCCGCCTGTTTCCGCGGCTCACCGTCGAGGACAACCTCAAGATGGGTGCCTTCATGCCCGAGGCCCGCGCCCGCCACGACGAGCGGCTGGACGTCGTCTTCGGGCTGTTCCCGCGCCTGAAGGAGCGCCGTCATCAGCTGGCCGGCACCATGTCGGGTGGCGAGCAGCAGATGTGCGCCATCGGCCGCGCGCTGATGAGCGATCCCAAGCTGCTGCTGCTCGACGAGCCGTCGGCGGGCCTGGCGCCCGTGGTCGTGCAGCAGGTGTTCGAGCTGGTGAAGCGCATCCGCGCGAGCGGCCTCACGGTGCTGATCGTCGAGCAGAACGTGCAGCAGGTGCTGCACGTCGTCGACCGCGCCTACCTCCTGGAAGCCGGCACCATCCGCGCCTCCGGCGCCGCTGCCGAGATGCTGGCGAGCGACACGATCAGGCAGGCGTATCTCGGTGTGTAGGTTGGCACGCTTCATAGGCTGGGGGCGCGCCACTCCAGTGGCGCGATCTTCGGCGGCCGCTGGCGATGACGCGCCACTGGAGTGGCGCGCCCCCAGCAGGAGAGGGTAATGGAGTCATTCCTCGAAATCTTCGACGTCTACCTGCTCGAGGCGGTGATCAACGGCATCCTGCTGGGTGGCGTTCTGGCCCTGCTGGCGCTGGGCCTGAACCTGATCTTCGGCGTTATCGACGTCACCTGGATCTGCTACGCCGAGCTGATCATGATCGGCATGTACGGCATGTATTATCTCTTCGCGGTCTATCATCTGCCGTACTGGGTGGCGGCGCCACTCACCATCCTGCTTGTGGCGGGCTTGGGGGCCCTCCTGCATTTCCTGGTGATCGAGCCGCTCTTGTCGGCGCCGCCGATCAACCAGCTGCTGGCCACCGGCGGCGTGCTGTTCTTCCTGCAGAGCTTCGCTACCGTCGCCTTCGGCATCGACTTCCGCAACATCGGCATCCGCCTGCCGGTGCTG
>DATHNU010000540.1:0-2252 GCA_035485695.1 Reyranella sp.
GCCAACTCAAGGCGGCGCAGGCGTGGGTTTCGTGCGGGAAGCGGAAGGGCGCCTCGTGGCTGCCGAAGCCGTCGTCGCGGTCGAACAAGGCGGCCAGCCCCAGGCGATGGACGCACGACCAGAAATCGTCGGCCGCGTGGCGGGCTTCGGCGCTGCACGCCGCGGCGGCCCAGCGCCGGTAGGGACCGCCGTCGGGTTCGTGCGGTGGCAACGGGCGGCGCGCGCGGCGGATCGCGTCATGGACGCTGTCGGGGGCGGCAGGCTGCATGACGCAACCTTAACCATACTTAAGTGATAGTCAATACCAACTTAAGAAAAACCGCCGTTTCGGCGGAGGGTCGAGCGGCACTTATCCCCAGCCAAATCGCGGGGCTGCGGCCGAGGCGACGGATTGCGCTGCGTCGTTCACCCCCTGTTGTACTTGCCGATCACCAGCAGCGCGCGCTGCCATTCCTTGCGCGGCAGGGAGAAGGTCTTGTCGGGGTTCCACTGCTTGACGGTCCACGACGTCGAGTTGAAGCGGACCAGGCGCTTGATCAACGCATAGCGCGCGCCGTCGGCCGCCTCCTGGATCAGCAGGCAGTCGTCGCCGGCATTGGGGGGCACGGCCGGGTTGACCAGCAGCAGGTTGCCCTGCTCGTAGGCCGGGAACATCGATTCGCCCACCACGTAGCAGGCGAAGGCGTCGCGCACGCCCTGCAGCTTCTGGTCGCGCTGGATCCAGGCGATCGCTTCGCCCGACAGCACCCATGCGCCCTCCGGCCCGCCCGCCGCCGAGGCATAGACCGCGAGGTCCGGCCGGTCGGTGCGTATCGACATTGGCGGCCCGGGCGGCGGTCCACCCAGCGGTCCGTCCTTTTCGGTGATCAGGTCGTCGACCGTGGTGCCCAGGAACGACGCCAGTTCCGACAGCCGCACGGATTTCGGGCCGGTGTCCTTGGCGAACCACTGCGACACCGCCGATTCGGTGATCTTGAGGCGCCTGGCGACGTCGACCGGCTTCTTGCCGGCGCGGATCATCGCGTTTTCGATTCTTTTGCCGATTGCCATTGTTAAGCTCTACTAAATTATTCAGGGAATGTCACCAACTTTTTCTAAAGTTTGTCTTGCTTAATTCTTAAGACACACTTAGCTTCGGGACATGGAAGATCCCGGACTCGCAAAGGCCCGTCAGGCCGCCGGCGGCAGGAACAGCGACCTCGCCCGCCTCCTCGATATCACACCCTCGGCGATCAGCCAGTGGGTGAAGGTGCCCCACCGCCGCGCGCTGCAGATCGAGGCCCGCACCGCCGGCCGCGTCACGCGCGCGGAGATGCGGCCCGACCTGTTCGGCGCCTTGGCCGTCGACGCGGCGGATCGCGAAGGCCCGGCATGAGCGCCACCCGCATGAGCGACACGCCTGTGAGCGGTACCGGCACGAACGGCATCGCCAGCGAATGCTTTGCGCGGCCCGAGGCGCCGGTGCTGGGCGATCGCCGCAAGCCGCGCACCCGGGCCGCCATCGTCGGGGCCTGCCGCGCCTTCATGCGGGCGGGACGGTTCCGGCCGCCGCTGGAGGCCTGCTGCGAGCAGGCGAACCGGTCGGCCCGCGCCGCTTTCCAGGCCTTCGGCTCCGTCGAGGCGCTGCGTCTGGAGGCCGCCGACGACCCATCGACGCGCGACGCCATCGTCGAGCGCGTGCTGGGCTGCGAGCGCGGCGCGCTTTCGGCCGAGACGCGGGATCGCCTGGTGCGCGCGCTCGTGACGGGGGCCGGCTGATGGCTCCGCGCATTCCCGCTTTTCTGCTTCGTCATTCCTGCGGCTCCGACGCCCCCTCCCTGGCTGCCGATCCTCCGGCAGTGCGTCGCCGCAGGATAGGGCCGACGGCGCCGTCCCCTCCACGCCGTCGGCCCGCCTTTATTCGAAAGGGCTGCCTACTGGTCGCCGAGCCAGGCCGGCCACAGGCCGCGGCGGCCCTTGCGCGCCTCGAACTCGGCATCGGCGTAGCGCTGACCGGCGCGCGATTCCCAGGGCAGCGCGTCGTCGAGCTCGAAGCCATAGGCCATGCCGCCGGCAATCATCGAGCCGCCGAGGTCGCCTTGGTCGCCGACGCTGCATTGCGCGACGATGCGGCACTCGCGATCGAAATGCGCCGGCCGGCATTTCACCTTGTGGTCGGCCTTGGCCAGCAGGTCGGCGAGGAAGGCCCGCGCGCGCATGCCCGGCACGCTCTCGACTCGGGTGGTGTCGCGCAGCTCGGGCGCCTGGATGCC
>DATHNU010000541.1:0-10123 GCA_035485695.1 Reyranella sp.
GTCACTGAGCAGTCCTCCGTCGGTCGTTTCGTCAGTCTTCATATTGGGACTTTGGTCCGCCGACGCCTGCTCCGCCAGCGATCGGGGATGTAGTTTACCTTTACGTAAACGTCAACCTCGGCAGGTCCGTGGGCCTGCGACAGACGGCGCGTCCGAAGCCCCCCCGCAGAAGGGCCATTGCGCTAGATCGAGCACCCCAAGGTCGGAAGGCGCACTCCCACCATTTTCTTGAAGGCCCGGCTGAAAGCTACCTCCAAACCGAAGTCGCTTTCGGCGGTGCGCTCAGCATCGGCTTTAACGATCTGTTCCCGGCAAAGCCTCATCGAACCTGTACTTCCACGCGACGATTCTGCACGTGATCTGATTCGTCCAACACGGGATGCCGCTCAGTCGGAACCACCAATGGCCTTGCGGCGCCGTACGCTTCAACCTTGAGGGACTCTGCGGGCATCCCAATCGATATCAGATACGCTCGGACAGCTTCGGCACGAGCGCGGGAAATAGCCATCTTGTCTTCTGGCGTATTGCTCGAGTCCGTGTGACCTGTGATCACAATCGGACCTTCTTGGAGTCGACGGCATTCCGCGGCAAATTTGTTGAGTGTCTTCAGAGTCTGCGACGAGAGCGCTGAACTATTCGGTTCGAAGAACGTCATCGCGAAGCAGTCCATCGATAGGCTGTTGCAGATCATGGACGAGTGCCCTGGTAGCTGGGCGAGCGGCGATTTGCCATCGCACGCGCTAACAGCGAACAGGACCGCGACAGGCAGTGCGTCCCACGCCAAACCCAAAATCCAGCTAAGTCCACAAGCTCGCATTTGGCCCGCTTTGTGAGCGCGAGGCTCCTTATTGTAGCGGTTCATGCCGCTGAACCAAGTCCCCTGTCTCTTTATGTCAGGAGCGAATGACCAGCCGCGCGCTATCACAACCCATACTCCAACGTTGGGACGCTCAACCCCAACTGTGCCCGCCGCCGCAACCGCTGGCTCAGCCGGGAATCTCCGGCTGCGCGAGTTGGGCCAGCAGGGTGAGCGATTCCTGCCAGCCGAGACAACACGCCTCGGTCGGAATCATTGCCGGAATTCCCTCTTGCACGATGTCGATCTCGGTGCCGACAGACACCTTCTTCAGGGTGATCGTGGTCTGCATCTCGCCGGGCAGATTGGGGTCGTCGAAGGTGGCCGTGTAACGCAGGCGTTGGTGCGGCACGAGCTCTAGATAGGTGCCGCCGAAGGCGTGGCTCTTGCCGGAGGAAAAATTGGTGAACGACATGCGGTAGCTGCCGCCGACCCTGGCGTCCATCTTGTGGACGTGGCCGGTGAAGCCGTGCGGCGGCAGCCACTTGGCCATGGCGTCGGCATCAAGGAAGGCGCGATAGACGCGCTCGGGCGGCGCGGTGAGGACGCGGTGGAAGCGGACGGTGCCGGTGGACACGATCATTCTCCTTTGGTTGCGCGGGCGAGGCTTGGCCTATTGGGCGGGCGTGTCGTCACGCTCGGGCAGCCCCTCGTTGTCCCTGTGCTCGATGGTCGGTGGCGCCGGCAAGGATCGAAGACGTTCGATCATCGCAGGTATGGACATTGCCGCCGGGTAGATCGTCATCACGTCTCCCGAACGAACGATCACAAGTTCCACATCCTGCCCGAACGCGACCTCACGGGGCAATCGAATGACTTCGCGGTCGCCAATTCTAAACGTTCGGGAACGACCAACGGTCATTTCGATCAATCTTCCGGCGTCGTCGCGCTCATTCCCAGCATCGCCCGCCGTCGCAGCCATTGGCTCGGCCGGTAACGGTCGTCGCCGGTGATGGCCTGCATCTGGAGCAGGATCTCGTGGCACTCCTTCACGCCCAGCCAGTCGGCCAGCGCCAGGGGGCCGCGCGGATAGTTGAGGCCGAGCGTCATGGCGGTGTCGACGTCCTGGGCCGAGGCGATGCCGATCATCGCCATCTCGCAGCCGAGATTGGCGATCATGGCGCACATGCGTTGGGCGATGAAGCCGGGCGAGTCCTTGATGACCGTGACCTTGGCGCCAGTCTTGGCGAGCATCGCCACGGCCGCGTCGCGCACGTCGCGGTCGGCGTTGGGCGCAGTCATCACGGTGAGGCGCTTGGCCGTATCGCCGGTGAGGTCGACCGCGATGGTACGCTTGGGGTCGAGATCGAGCTCGATCGCCGTCGTCGTGCAGTCTTTGCCGATCGGCGCCACCAGGATCGGGCTCTCGCCGTCGTCGGCGCCCAGCATGCGGACTCCGTCGCCGGCAAGCAGGCCGGTGAGCTTGGTGTTGTGCGGATCCATGACCACGACGCTGGCGGCCGGCGCGGCCGACGGCGCGTGGTCGGCGCCGGGATCGATCTTGGCGCCCTTGGCGTCGTAGGTGTACCAGCCGCCGCCGGTCTTGCGGCCGAGCCGGCCGGCCGCATAGAGGCTCTCGTGGTAGGGGCTGGGCGTCATGCGCCGGTCGTGGAAGAAGCCCTCGTAGATGATCTTGCGCGCCGGGAAGTTCACGTCGATGCCGGTGAGGTCCATCAGCTCGAACGGCCCCATGCGGAAGCCGCAAGTGTCGCGCATCACGGCGTCGACCTGGCTCGGGCTCGCCCTGCCCTCCTGCATGATGCGCAGCCCCTCGGTGCCGATCGCCGTGCCGCCGAGATTGACCAGGAAGCCCGGCGTGTCGCCCACCACCACCGGCACGCGGGTCTGGCGCTGGCCCAGCGCCATCATGGCGGCGACCACCCATTGCGCAGTGTCGGCGGCGCGGATCACCTCGACGAGCTTCATCAGCGGCACGGGATTGAAATAGTGCATGCCGCAGACGCGCTCGCGATGCTTCAGCGCGCGGGCGATCGAGGCGATGCGGATCGACGAGGTGTTCGACGCCAGGATCGCGTCGGGCGCGACCACGGCCTCGAGCTCGCCGAACAGCTTCTGCTTCACTTCGAGATTTTCGAACACCGCCTCGACGACGACGTGGCACCCTTTCAGGTCCGACAGACTCTCGGCGACGCCGAGATTGGCGTCGGTCTTCGCGACGTCGGCGTCGGTCAAACGCCCTTTGGTCACGAGGCCTTTCAGCGTGTCGAGAATCGCCGCCTTTGCCTTGGCTGCACCACCGGCGGCTGCGTCGAACATGATCGCCTTGATGCCGCCCTGCGCCGTCACCTGCGCAATGCCGCGGCCCATGGCACCGGTTCCGACCACGCCCACCGTGAGATCGGGGCGGTTGATGTCGAGAGTCATCTGTTCATTCCTTCCTTCATCAATTGCTTGCTGGGGGCGCGCCACTCCAGTGGCGCGTCTTTCATGCTCATTTGTACCGCGAGCGTCCCGCTCGCTCATGCTCATGAGCGAGCGGGACGCTCGCGGTCCGAAAGACATGACGCGCCACTGGAGTGGCGCGCCCCCAGCTAACTCTTGCCCGCATACCCCGCCGTCTTCAGCCCGCCGGTGATCTCCTCGATCGCGGCCGGGTCGTCGATGGTGGCGGGCATCTTCCAGGGCTGGCCGTCGGCGATCTTCTGCATGGTGCCGCGCAGGATCTTGCCCGAGCGCGTCTTGGGCAGGCGGGGCACGACGATGGCGGTCTTGAAGAAGGCGACGGGGCCGATGCGGTCGCGCACCATCTGCACGACTTCGCGCACCGTGTCCTGCGTTGGGCGGTCGACGCCGGCCTTCAAGACTAAAAAGCCGAACGGCACCTGGCCCTTGAGCTCGTCGGCAATGCCGATCACGGCGCACTCGGCGACATCGTCATGCGAGGCCAGCACCTCCTCGATCTGGCCGGTCGACAGGCGGTGGCCGGCGACGTTGATCACATCGTCGACGCGCGTCATCACCGAGACGTAGCCGTCCTCGTCGATGAAGCCCGCATCGCCGGTCTTGTAGTAGCCGGGGTACTCGTCGAGATAGGCCTGCCGGAAACGCTCGTCGGCGTTCCACAGGGTCGGGAAGTTGCCGGGCGGCAACGGCAGCCGGGCGGCGAGAGCCCCGACCTCGCCCGGCTTCACCATGGTCTTGCCCTGCTCGTCCAGCACGTCGAGATGCCAGCCGGGCGACGGCACCGAGCACGAGCCGGGCTTGATCGGCATCGGGTCGAGCCCGACGAAATTGCCGCAGATCGCCCAGCCGGTCTCGGTCTGCCACCAGTGATCGACGATCGGCACGCCCAAGAGCTTCTGCGCCCATTCGATGGTCGGCGGATCGCCGCGCTCGCCGGCCAGGAAGAGCGTGCGGAACTTCGAGAGGTCGTACTTCTTCAAAAGCCTGCCCTCGGGATCCTCTTTCTTGATGGCGCGGAAGGCGGTCGGCGCGGTGAACAGCGCGACGGCCTTGTGCTCGGAGATCACGCGCCAGAAGGCGCCGGCGTCGGGCGTGCCGACCGGCTTGCCCTCGTAGAGGATCGAGGTCGCGCCGTGGATCAGCGGGCCGTAGACGATGTAGCTGTGGCCCACCACCCAGCCCACGTCGGAGGCGCACCACCAGACCTCGCCGGGGTTGATGCCGTAGAGGTATTGCATCGACCAGGCGAGCGCCACGCAGTAGCCGCCATTGTCGCGCACCACGCCCTTGGGCTGCCCGGTCGTGCCCGACGTATAGAGGATGTAGAGCGGATCGGTGGCCTTCACCGGCACGCAGTCGTGCGGCCGGGCCGCCGACACCGCCTCGTTCCAGTCGAGGTCGCGGCCCTTCACCATCGTCGCCTGGGCCTGCGGGCGCTGGAACACCAGGCAGCGCGGGATCTTGTGCTGGGCGAGCTCGATCGCCTGGTCGAGCAGCGGCTTGTAGTGCACGATGCGGCCGGGCTCGATGCCGCACGAGGCGGTCAGCACCAGCCTGGGCGAGCAGTCGTCGATGCGGGTGGCGAGCTCGTTGGCGGCAAAGCCGCCGAACACCACCGAATGCACCGCGCCCAGCCGCGCGCAGGCCAGCATCGCCATCACCGCTTCGGGAATCATCGGCATGTAGATGATGACCCGGTCGCCCTTGCCGACGCCGGTGGCGGCGATGGCGCCCGCCAGCGTCGCCACCTGGTCGCGCAGCGCGCGATAGGCGAAGCTCTTCCTGCTGTCGGTGACCGGTGAATCGTAGATCAGCGCCGTCTGCTCGGCGCGGCCGCGCTCGACATGGCGGTCGAGCGCGTTGTAGCAGGTGTTGAGCTCGGCGCCGGCGAACCAGCGATAGAACGGCGCCCTGGACGCATCCAGCACCTTGTCCCAGCGCCTGGTCCAGTCGATCGCGCTGGCTTGCTCGGCCCAGAACCCCTCGGGATCATCCAGCGAGCGCTTGTGCAGCGCGCGATATTTGTCACCGACGGCCATGACGGCGTTCCCTCCCTTGCGCCGGCAGGCTTAGCGTTGGCGATGGACCGCCGCAATCCAGATATGTGACCCTCGGAGCGGCGATTTGAAGATAACCTCATGCTGAGGAGCGAGCGCAGCGAGCGTCTCGAAGCATGGGCCACAGGACGCCTGCCTGTGCCCACCCTTCGAGACGGCCGCTTCGCGGCCTCCTCAGGGTGAGGTCTTTTTTGAAGCTGGGAAGTTCATATGACTCGGAGTCTCGGGATGCTGTGCGTGGGACTATGCCTGTTGGTTACCGGCGCCGCCCTGGCGCAGAGCTGGACGGCCTACAGCCCCGAGGGTGGCCGCTACCGTATCGACATGCCGGGTGTGCCCAAGGTCAACACAGCACCGATTCCCGTCGGCCCGGGCCAGAGCGCGCCCATGACAGAAGCCGAGGTGCGGCTGGGCCCTGTCGGCTATCTCGCCTCCTGGGTCGATTATCCCGAGCGCATCGCCCGCGCGGCCTCGGCCGACCTGATGCTCGATCGCGTGCGCGACGGCTCGTCGGCGGGCAATACGCTGCGGGCCGAAAAGAAGCTCACCTTGGGCCGCTTCCCGGGCCGCGAATACGTCGTGGTCCAGGCCAACGGCACCAACACGGCCATGCGCACCTACTGGGTGCGCGGCCGGCTCTACCAGCTGATGGTCACGGGCGGCGCCGGCATCGAGGCCCAGCCCGACACACGGCGCTTCTTCGACTCGTTCAGCCTGGTCACGCCCTGAAGGGAGAGTGCGGTGCCGAAGCCGATGATGCATCTGGCCCAATTCCTGATCCACGGGCCGACCTATCACAGCGTGGCGATGTGGCGGCACCCGCGCACCGCCCAGGCGGGCTATGACTGGTCGCGGCCGGCGCTCTACCAGCACATCGCCAAGGTCTGCGAACGCGGCAAGTTCGACATGGTCTTCTTTGCCGACCTCAACTACATCTCCGACACCTATACGGGCTCGCTAGCGCCGGCGATCCGCAACGCCACCCAGGCGCCCGAGCACGATCCGATCCCGCTGCTGTCGTTCATGGCCGCGGTCACCGAGAAGATCGGCCTGGGCGCCACCTATTCGGTGAGCCACCAGCATCCCTTTCATGCCGCCCGCCTGTGGGCGACGCTCGATCACCTGACCGGCGGGCGGGCGGCGTGGAACGTCGTGACCACGCTCAACCACAACCAGTCGGCCAATTTCGGCGAGGAGATGCGGCCGACCGACGATCGCTACGACCGCGCCGACGAATTCATGGAGGTCTGCCGCAAGCTGTGGGACAGCTGGGACGAGGACGCCGTGATCATGGACCGCGCCAGGGGCGTGTTCGCCGATCCGGCCAAGGTGCATCGCATCGAGCACCAAGGGCGATACTTCAAGTCGCGCGGGCCGCTCAACGTGACGCGCTCGCCGCAGCACGGGCCGGCCATCCTGCAGGCCGGCACGTCGGGCAAGGGCCGCGACTTCGCGGCGCGCTACGCCGATGCGGTGTTCGCCATCCAGCCCTACCTCGCCGGCGCCAAGGCGCTCTACGACGACGTCAAGCGCGGCGTGGTCGAGGCCGGCCGGCCGGCCAGCGCCTGCAAGTTCCTGTTCGGCGTGCAGCCGATCGTCGGCGCCTCGCGCGCCGAGGCGCTGGACAAGCAGGCCGAGCACAACGCGCTGGTGCCGCTGGAGGGCGGCCTCGCCATCCTGTCCGGCCATCTCGATTTCGACCTGTCGACCTTGCCGCTCGACACCATCATGGCCCATCGCACCGAGCCCAAGCTGCAGCGCATGCAGACGCGCTACCGCTCGATGAGCGGCGAGCTCCTGACCTTGCGGCAGGTGGCGCAGAATCACGGCCAGGCGGTCGGCCTGCCGCAGATGGTGGGCACGCCGTCCGACGTCGCCGACCAGCTCGAAGCCTATTTCGACGCGGTGGGCGGCGACGGCTTCATGCTCTCGCCGATCTATTCGCCGGGCGCGATCGAGGAATTCGTCGATCTGGTGGTGCCCGAACTGCAGCGGCGCGGCCGCTTCCGGCGCGACTACACGGGAACCACGCAACGTGATCACTTGAACCAGGACGATTGACTACAGGAGGACGGCCATGCCGATCGTCGACACCGGATCGCTCAACGTCATCGAACGGCTGCCCGGCTGGCGCGGCCGGTATTTTCATACGGCGACGATGACCTTCGCCCACTACGACTTCGAGCGCGACGCGGCGATCCATGAGCATTTCCATCCCGCGGAGGAGGTCTACGAGGTGCTCGAGGGCGAACTCGAAATCACGATCGACGGCGTTACCCACGTCGCGCGGCCGGGCATCGTGGCCATCGTGCCGGCCAATGTCCGCCATGCCGTGCGGGCGCTCACCGACGGGCGGCTCATCGTCATCGACCATCCGGCGCGACGGGAATTCGGCTGAGACGATTGGCGATCGCCCTCCCGGGGATAGGCGGCCGGCAGGCTCCGTATCAATGGGGTGTGGAGATTGCCCTTGCGACAACAAACCCCGACAAAACGCGCGCGCGGCAGCCGGCTCGCATACGGCATGATGGATCTGTTCGTCGTCGCCGCCTGCGGCCTCACCTTCGCGGCAGTCGTCGGCCCCGGCATGCATGCCCCGCCGAAAGGGCCGCCGATCGCATTGATCGCCCGGGATCTCGGCACGACGCCTGAACAATTCCAGCAGGTCGCCGACCGCTACCTGCCGCGCTGCCCGAACGGACCACCGACGGAGGCGCAGAAGCGGCAGGTCGCGACGATGCTGAACGTATCCGTCGAGCGGCTGGACACGGTGATGGGAAAGTACCGGCCCGACAGGCTGCGCCAGCAGTGAGAAGCTGGCTGGCGGGCTATGCCAACCGTCGCACGGCTTCGCGCAAATCCGGGAGCACCCGCTCCTCGAACCACCCGTTCCGTCGCATCCATCCGGTGCTCCGCCAACTCGGATGCGGCAGCGGAAAAAACCGCGGTCCATACTCGACGAATGCCCTGACGGTCTCGGTCAGCGTGCCCTTCCGCGCCGAGCGCAGATAGTGCTTCTGGGCGTACTGCCCCACCAGCAGCGTGCAACGGACCTCCGGGAGATGCCCGAGCAGCCGGGCATGCCAGAGCGGCGCACATTCGCGGCGGGGTGGCCGGTCGCCTCCCGCTTGCGTGGCGCCCGGATAGCAGAAGCCCATGGGCACGAGCGCCACCCGGTTGGCATCGTAGAAGACCGCCCAGTCGATCTGCAGCCACTCGCGCAGGCGATCGCCGCTGGCGTCGTTCCACGGCAGGCCTGTCGCATGGACCTTGCGCCCCGGCGCCTGGCCGACGATCAGCAGACGGGCGCCGGGCGCGGCCTGCAGAACCGGCCGCGCGCCCAGCGGCAATGCCGCTTGGCAGACAGCGCAGGCACGGGCTTCGCGCAACAGGCTGTTCAGGGACATCAAGCCTTCCTCGGCCGCCTATCGTCCCAGAAGGACGTTCCGCAGCACGACGGCGTCGTTGCGCAGCTCGTCGCGCGCCGAGAATATGAGCGTCACGGGGCCCTGGCGCGCGAGGGCGCGCAGTTCGGCCAGCTGATCCGGATGACGGCGAATTTCGGCGCCGTAGCGGCGACGGAACTCCGGCCAGCGCGCGGGATCGTGCGCGAACCATTGGCGCAGCGCCGTGCTGGGGGCGATGTCCTTCAGCCAGCGATCGATGGCCGCGTCGGACTTCTTCAGGCCGCGCGGCCATAGTCGGTCGACCAGGATCCGCATGCCGTCGTCCGCCGCGGCCGGTTGGTAGGCTCGCTTCAGCCTGATGTCGCGCGCCGACAGTCCCCTGGGCATCGGGTCGCCTCTGGTAAGCCGAACATACGGCCACTATCGCCGGAAAGCCGGTCACGCGAAACGCGGCATTCTCCGCCTCGTTCGCCGTACGCGCGGCGCACCTACGGCGAGCCGTGCCAGGCGTGATCGTGATCGCGGTGGGCCTGCGTCAGGCCGTGCTCGAAGAAGGTGTCGTAATAGTCCTGCTCGACATGGTGGAGCTGCAGCCAGATTCCCGGCGCATAGATCGTGTCGACGTGGGCGGGAAAGCGGCCGTGCGTCTCGTAGATGTAGGTGCAGACGTCGCGCGTGCAGTCGATCACATCCTGCGAATAGCGGCTCGCATCCTTGAGGTAGGTCTCGCCGTAGGTTCCCTTGTAGATCTTGTCGAACGTCGCGGTGTCGCTGTAGATGCCGTCGGGCCCGAACTTGGTGGCGACGACCGCGGCGACCGCCTCGGCCATGCTGTCGTAATACGGCGGACACGAACCCTTGATGAGATGCTCGCCCTTGTGGCGCAGCCCGACGGGGTTGGAGCGCGCGGTGGCATATTTCGGCAAAGGCACCTGCCAACGCACCAGATCGGCCAGCTTCCATTTCGGGGTGACGAAATCGAAGCCCAGCATGGGACCATACGTCTTGATGAACTTGGGATCGCCCATCAGCACGGGCGGCGAGATCGAGCCATGGATCCAGGCGCCCAGCCCCATCGCTTCCGCCATCAGGAAGACGTTCTGGATCAGCAGGTCGGCCTCGATCTGGGTGCGCATGGACCAGATGGTGCCGAGCGGCAGCGGGATGTCCTTGTTGAGGAAGCCGCTGTCGATCCATTTCTTGACGCCGGCCGGCCGGTAGAAATTGCGGTCGTCGAGGATGGCCGGCCGCGCCCCCGCCGGCTGGGTCAGCAGGTACATCATGCCGTTGATGTACTGATGCGAGAGATCGACGACCGGAAACAGCAGGGTCGTGCCCGGCAGGTTGGACAGGAAGCGGTTGGAATCGAGATAGGCCGG
>DATHNU010000542.1:0-6221 GCA_035485695.1 Reyranella sp.
GCGATGATGATGCCGGCCGACGCCTGCTGATTGACCACGAGATAGGCGCCGATCCCCAGAACCGCCGACTGCAGCGCCATGCGCAGGACGCGCGAAAGCCCGCCCAACCCGCCGGTGATGTCGGCCAGGCGCTGCTGCGCCCGGAGATGGCGCCGGTTGTAGTCGCTCCAGCGGAAGGCCAGCCGTCCGGCCATGCCCATGGCCTGAACGACCTCGGCGTTGCGGCGGCTGGCTTCGGCCAGTGCCATCCGGCTGTCGGCCAGCCCGGAGGCTTCCCGCGCCGGCTGGCGGCTCAGGAACTCGGTCATCAGCGTGATGGTCACGAGGATCACCCCGCCCAGCGTCGCCGTGATCCCGATCAAGGGATGGAACAGGAAGCAGATCGCCAGATAGAGCGGCATCCACGGCAGATCGAACAGCGCCGCTGGGCCGACGGTCGACATGAACGAGCGGATGCGGTCGAGATCGTGCAGCGGCTGGTAGCCCGGCGGCGTCAGCGCCTTCAAGGGCAGCTTGGCGGCGATATCGTAGACGCGCTGGCTCAGCGTCTCGTCGATCGACCCCGCGATTCGCACCAGCACGCGGCCGCGGATGATGTCGAGGAGGCCTTGAAAGCCGAACAGGATCGCCGCCAGGATGCTGATGCCCACCAGGGTCGGGATGCTGCGGCTCGGGATGACCCGGTCGTAGACTTCGAGCATGAAAATCGGCCCGGTCAGTTGCAGCATGTTGAGCGCGGCGCTGAACAGGCCGATGCCGACGAAGGCGTGGCGGCAATCGGCCAGCGCTGTCGACAAGGGCGACCGTGACCCATGGCGCAGCCAGCGATGGCCGGCAGCGGGCCGAGAAGTGGCCGGATTAGGGATTGCTGCTGCCATCGAACCCCTGAGATTTCCTTTCGGCAATGTCATGCCGCACGCCAAGACTGCAGCATAGGACCCCATTATGCATCGGGAATCGCAACTGGCCGGAACCGAAAATTTCGCGCGATAAGGCGTTTGACCCGGCCGGCAAGGCCGGACGAGGCCTGTACCCGGACAGCGTCGACGGTCTCGCCGAGGACGACATCGAGCGTGTCGCTGGCGTGGCGGGCGGCGATTCCGGCGTGGGCGGAGAGTTCGTCCAACCGGCGGAGCGCCGCCAGCGCGGCGCGGGCCACGCCTTCGCTGCTGTAGTCGGCGATCTCGACGCCCCAACCGCCCTCGAAGGCCGGCTGGGCGAAGGCGCATCCCTTGGTGGCGATGACGGGGATGCCGAGGCGTTGGGCCTCGGTGAACACGCCGGACCCGCGCGACTTGTAGACATTCCGATCATAGGGCAGCAGCATCAGATCCGCCCGGGCGAGCCATGCCACGTATTCTTCCTGCGCGAGCACGTCCCGGCGAACCACGACCCGCTTGCCCAGGGCCGACAGACGGTCGAACGTCGATTGCTCGTCCTCGGCATCGGATCCGTCAACGATGCCGTGGATCAGGAACGTGACGTCGCGGTGCTGTTGAAGCACACGCTCGATCGCCCCCGGCAACAGCCGGTAGCCCTTGGGTCGATTGGCGAACCCGGCGCAGACGACGGTCGCCGCTGAGCCCAACCTTTCGGCGCGGGCGGTTCGGCCGGCCAGCACGAGGCCCGGGCCAGGCGCGATCTGGACATCGAGATCGAGCAGCGCGCGGTAGAACGCTGCCATCGCCGGAGTCTCGCAATAGGCTTGCAGGCGTCGCGCGCTTCCGGTGCGTATGTTCAGGCCGGCCTTCAGCTGGGCGAAGGCACCGCGGCATTCGACATTGGCGGCAGCGGCAGACGGACCGTCCGTCGCCGTCTTGTGATGTGGTCCGTACAGCAGCCACAGCACGACGTGCGGCGCGTAGACCAGTTTCCGCCGCTTCACATACCGGGCAACGGCCATGGCCAAGACCTGGTCGCAACAGGGAAGAATGAGGAGTTCGGCCGAAGGGGCCCCCCGCAGTGCTCGCGACAGTTGCCGGCCCGTCTCCGCGACGTTGCGTGCGAACTCGCCGGCATCCGCGTAATCCCGGCCATACACCGACTTGGTGAAGGACGGCGTGCAGCCAAGATCGCGCACGACCTCCTGGTCCGCATAAGCCGATCCCAGGCATGAGAAGCTGATGCCGCGCTTCGACAAATCGCCCTGCAGCCGCAGAACCGCGTTGTAGTGATGCCCTCCCTTGGAACGGAGCGCCGGGTCGACGATCAAGGCTCTCATGATGCGGGGAAATACCTTCGCCACGGCGGCCGCAGCAATTCGACGGCGCGCCGGGCCAGCATGGCGAGGCGCCAACGCCGGCTGAACTCGCAGGCCCGATAGAGGTGCTGCTCGGGCGCCCGCACTTGAAGGGGCGGAAAGATACAGAGCTCGCCGCCCGATCGGGCGATCGCGTCGTTGAAGGCGACATGTTCCGAGACTTCGCGACCGGCGCCGTCGAGGCCGCAATAGCGCGCGGCCAGCGCCGCGGCCAGCCGGTAGATGCCGAGGCCGCCGAAGGCCGATCGCACGGCGATCGGCGGCAGCGCGGCGGGAATCTCGATCTGTCGGGCGAAGACTTCACGGAACTTGGCGGCTTCGAAAGTCTCTTCCGCAGCCCGGCCCCAGATCGGATGCCAGCAGTCCTGCGGGCACCAGCGATCGTGACGCAGCGCCCAGACGTCGTAGTAACGCGGCGCTGCGTTGGCCAGGACGGCAGCCCTCGCCGGGCTGTCGTCGAGCCAGCGAACGGCTTGCGCAAAGCCGTCGGCGCGGGCAGGGGATGCCAGGACGTCGTCGAGGTCGGCCATCACGAGGTGATCGTAGGCCGCCCAGTCGGAGTGGCGGATTTCGTCGAGGCAGGCGTTGCGCGCATGGGCAATGCGCTCGGTGCGCCCGGGCAGCCGGTCCGCCAGAACGCCGAGATCGATCACCTTGCCGCGACGGCCGCCACGGCGAACATCGCTTAGCCAGCGCTGCAGGATCGAGAGCGAATCGTCGGTGCTGTCGCTGATCACGAAGACGAAGGCCGTCTCGGCATACGATTCGGCAAAGCGTTCAAGGGTTGCCAGCACGCCGGGAAGGTGGATCGCGCAGTCTCGCGCGACGCCCGCGAACACAGCACGCGACTGGCCCGGCGCACTCACCGGGATCGCGGGGCGCCCGGCGACGGGTCTGTCTTGCCGAACAACCGCCCGACCACGCCGCTTCGGCCGGGCTTTGGAGGTTCTTCGGCAGGCGGCGGCTCGGCGATCTCGCCGGCGATCAGCGCCATGGCCTCGGCGTGACGTCCCTCGCCAAAAGCCACGCGGAATGCCTCGGCGTCGCTTTCCAGGACCGTGCGGATCAACTTCAGGGTGGGGGTGCGGACGGACTCCCAGGGTCGCGTCGAGGAATTGTATTTGCCGCCCATGACGGTGGCGTTCGAATGCTTGTTCCGGCCGTGCATGCGATAGGCATAAAGCGCCCCGTGGATCGCTATGACGCCGGTAAGGAGGGCGGCGAAGGTCGACAGGTAGAAATCGACATAGAGCCTCAGATCCTCGTTCGTCGGTACGAGCACGAGGTCGACGAAGCTGCGGCGGAACATCATGCTCGCCGTGCTGTTGGTGGCGCCGCCCGGCGTCCAGTGGGGGTGGAATGTGATCTCGCCATTGGTTGGCCACGCAAGCTCGCCGGTTTTGGGATCGAGCCTCGGAATCAGCGCGGCATCGATCTTTCGCGGCGATGTTTCGGTGGGAATGGCATCGAACCACCACGCGGTTCCGGCGAGCACCCGGTCGTCGCCGTCGATGATGTGGGAATCGCAGTAGGTGAGCGCGACCGGAATGTCGGCATTCATGTGCGCGGCGACATGCCGGGCGACGAAGTCGTCGTACCACAGGTCGTCGGAATCGAGGAAGCAGACGAACGGCGTGTCGAGCTCGGCCAGGCCGCGCCGGATCGCGCCGCCTTGACCGAGGTTCGACTCGAGCTTGAGGTAGCGAAAGCGGCCGTCGTCGAGCTGCGACAGGCAGGCCCGGATCGTCTCGTCGGACCGGTCGGTCGAGGCGTCGTCGACGATGACCGCGTGGATGTTCCGAACGCTCTGCCGCGCCACCGATTCGATGGCCTTCCCGACGAAATCGCTGTTGTTGTGATTGGCGATGACCACGCCAACGGTGGGAGCGACCGGCATTCTCGTCAAACCATGCGTTTGGGCAGCTTCACCGAAAGGGGCAATCCGCGCATTGTCCCGGTCAATTACGGGCGACCCCCGGCGTTGCCGGTTTCAGGCGCAAGTACCGCGTTTCCCCAATGCGGAACAACGAAACCTCCCTTCCGCTTGCCCTCGGCCGTATAGTCCGCTTGGATGGGTTCGTTATCAATGAGAAGATGGAGGGGAATCGGCGCATGAGCGACGTCCAGTACAAGGTCGCGAAAACGGTTCGCGAAGCGGCTAGTCTTATGCTTGCCGCCAAGGGCAAGGGCTACATCCTGGCCGGAGGCACCGACCTTCTGGTGCAGATGAAGTCCGGCGCCCGGACCCCCGGGGTGATCGTCGACGTCAAGCAAATCCCTGAGATGGTGAGCGTCTCCGAAAAGAACGGCGCCTTCATCATCGGCGCCGCGACGCCAGCCGCCGTGCTGGGCGAGCACAAGAAGCTGCGCAAGGCATGGCCCGGGGTGATCGAGGCCGTCAACCTGATCGGCTCGACCCAGGTCCAGGGCCGCGCCTCGGCCGGCGGCAATCTCTGCAACGCCTCGCCGGCCGCCGACAGCGTACCGGCCCTGGTCGCGGCGGGCTGCATCGTCAATGTGGCGGGCCCCAAGGGCAAGCGCGCCGTGCCGGTCGAGAAGTTCTGTACCGGCCCCGGCAAGACCTCGCTGAAGCCGGGCGAGATCGTGGTCAGCCTGACCTTGCCCAAGCGGCCGAAGAACTCGTCGGACGCCTACCTGCGCCTGATCCCGCGCACCGAGATGGACATCGCCGTCGTCGGCGTCGGCATCTCGCTCACCATGAAGGGCGACACCGTCACCGACGCGCGCGTCGGCCTCGGCGCCGTGGCGCCCACCGTGCTGCTGGTCGACAAGGCGGCCAAGGCGCTGATCGGCTCCAAGCTCGACGACGCGGCGCTCGACGCGGCGGCGGCGGCCTGCTCGGCGGCCTGCAAGCCGATCGACGACAAGCGCGGCACCATCAAGTATCGCACCAAGATCGCCGGCGTGCTGCTCAGGCGCACGGCAATGATCGCGCGCGATCGCATCAACGGCGTCGAGCACCGCGGACATCGCCCGGTTTAATGGGCCTGGTATAAGAGGAAATCGCTGAACATGGCCAAGATCCACGTCAATACCACCATCAACGGCGCGCCGACCGAGTTCCTGTGCGACGCCAACCAGACCCTGCTCGATGTCCTGCGCGACAATCTCGGGCTCACCGGCAGCAAGGAAGGCTGCGGCTCGGGTGACTGCGGCGCCTGCAGCGTCATGGTCAACGGCCGGCTGGTCTGCTCCTGCCTGGTGCTTGCGCCCGAGGCGCAGGGCGTCAAGGTCGAGACCATCGAGGGCATGGCCCAGGGCGACAAGCTGCACCCGCTGCAGAAGAAGTTCGTCGAGATGGCCGCATTGCAGTGTGGCATCTGTACGCCGGGCTTTCTGATCGCGTCCAGGGCGCTGCTCGAGAAGACCTCAAACCCGACCGAGACCGAGGTCCGCTACTGGCTGGCGGGCAACCTCTGCCGCTGCACGGGTTACGACAAGATCGTCACAGCGGTCCTCGAAGTGGCCGCCGAAATGAGGGAGTCCGCCCGATGAGCCACGCTCCGAACACCAACGGCAAGTACAAGTGGATCGGCAGCCGCCCCGATCGTCCCGACGGCGCCGACAAGGTGACCGGCCGCGCCCGCTTCGGCGCCGACTTCAGCCTGCCCGGCCAGTTGATCGGCAAGGTGCTTAGAAGCCCGCACGCCCATGCCGAGATCAAGTCCATCGACACATCGAAGGCCCTGGCGCTGAATGGCGTGAAGGCGGTGATCACGGCCGAGGACTTCCCCGACCAGCCCAACCTCATCGTGCCGACCGGCGAGATGCAGGTGAACATGCGCGACATCACGCGCAACGTCATGGCGCGCGAGAAGGTGCTCTATGAGGGCCATCCCGTTGCCGCCGTCGCCGCGGTGTCGGAGGCGATCGCCAAGCAGGCGCTGGCGCTGATCAAGGTCGACTACAAGGTGCTGCCGCACGTCATCGACGTCGCCGA
>DATHNU010000543.1:0-2231 GCA_035485695.1 Reyranella sp.
TCATCGAGCATGCCCCGCCGTTCACGCTAGCGACACTTACGGCCGAGCAACAGCGCCTGACGGAGCGCCTGCGGCGCTTCGGTGATTGCCGCGACGCGCCTGAAATCTGGCGCAAGGCGGGAATGCCGGAGCCGGAGCGCATCGCCGACGTCACAGACGACGCGTTCATCACCATTCAACGAATCAAGGGAGCTGATCATGACGCTCGATGAAGTTCTGAACTCGCTGTTCCCATCCGGTCATGCAGTGAAACGTGGACGATCCGGGACGCTGCATGGCACCGCCCAGGTCGAGAATCAGGGGGGCGTGACGGTCGTTGGTATCGTCGACAGCACGCCGCTCGGGGTCGACGGCGCGATCCGGCTGGCCGGTCATGTCCTCGCCGCCGTGGAGGCGGGGGGCCACGCGCCAATCGTCGTCCTCGTCGATACGTCGAGCCAGAACATGGCGCGTCGGGATGAGCTGCTAGGGCTCAACGAATATCTCGCGCATCTCGCCAAGAGTCTGGAGCTCGCGGCGGCCAATGGCCATCGCACGGTAAGCGTTCTGTACGGCCACGCGGCGGCTGGCGCGTTCATCGCCAGTGCACTGTCTAGCCAGTCTCTGGTCACGCTGCCGGGCGCGGAGCCTAGCGTGATGGATCTTCCCTCCATCTCCCGAGTCACGAAGCTGCCGCTCGAGCAACTCAAGGAGCTGGCGAAGTCGACCCCCATCTTTGCGCCTGGCGTGGAACCGCTTTTCGCAACCGGCGCGGTGACAGAGACCTGGGCGGCCGACCGGCCATTCGCACAGCGTCTTGCGACGCTCCTGGGTCAGGCCGCACCCGTCTCCGACCTGCGCGATCAGATCGGTCTCGAACGCAAGGGACGGCTCCTCGCCCGGGACATCGCCCAGCAGGTGGCGGCGGAGGCCGGCCATGCGTGACGGCACACAGATGCCGAGCTCTCCGTGGAGACGGCATGAACTTTTGCATGTGGCGCCGGATGTTTGGGCGTCGGCCCTGGCCCAGCGCCCTGCATTGGCCGACCTGCCGTTGCTGGAGCACTGGGCGGAGCGGGAATGGCCAGTGATCGTCCGACGCCGTGCGGAGGGCGAGGACCCAGGCATGGTGCCGGTCGGTGTCCCGCTGCCGCCGGCCGCCGGCAAGTGCCGGGTCGCCCTCGTTCTTCCTCCCGGCGGCATCCTGCAACGCTCACCGCCCCCACTATTGGGCGCGGCGGCAAAGGTTGCGGATGAAGGCTGGCAATCGACGATTGCCTCGCTTCTCGCCCTCGGTACACGCACCGGCGTCGAGCCTTCGGCCTTCGGAAGCCTCCTATGGGAACATTTGACCGGCCTCGCCTACATGTCGCCGCAATCGGATCTCGATGTCCTCTGGCCGGTTCCAGAGAATTTCGACGTCCTCTCCCTTGTCTTCGGCATCGCCCAGGTCCAGCGCGACGCGCCGATTCGCATCGATGGCGAGGTTATCTTTCCGGACGGCAGCGCTGTGAACTGGCGGGAACTGTGGAACGCGTACCTGGCCGCGAACCGGTCCGGGCATTGGGCAGAGGACCGCGCCACGGTGTTGGCAAAAACGATGGAGGGCGTTCGACTCCTCGACATCGCGTCCCTGCCGGGCGCCAGAGGGCGGACATGAGCACGGCATCCCAATGCGCAATCCGGTTTGCCCGACCCGCGCAAGGGCGGGAACGCGACCTCGTTGCGGAACTGATCGCCAACCAGGCGGTGCTCGCGCTTCTGCATGAGCTGGCGACCTGGCCCAAGCCCGGTCTCGTCAGTCACGTCGATAGCGGGAGTCATACGGACATGGATGCGCCCATGATGCAGGCCAGCGCCGAGTCACTGCGCCCGTTTTTCGGAGAGTTTGCGGCGGCCGGTCGGGACGGCGCCGAGATGGGCCATCTCAGGACTATCGGGCTGCGGGCTGAGGCCACCATGCTGGCCGTCACGGGCGGTATCAACACGCATCGCGGCGCCATCTTCGGCCTGGGCCTGCTGTGCGCTGCGGCGGGCGTCGTCGCCGACCTGTCGAGCGAAGGCGCGGTGGTTGCGCCAATGTGTCTCGGCGACGTCGTCATGCGGCACTGGGCTGCGGAGATCGGGCGAGGTCCGATCCCGCTCTTCAGCCACGGCACGGGGGCGCTACGGCGCTACGGCGCCGGCGGTGCCCGGGGCGAAGCAGCCGGTGGATTTCGCAGCGTTTATGAAGTGGGCTGGCCGGCCCTGCG
>DATHNU010000544.1:0-2551 GCA_035485695.1 Reyranella sp.
ACAAGCTGCGCGAGGAGCTGCGCGCCGAGCTGCCGCGCATTTTCGAGATCTCGGGCGCCATCTTCGTCTACGCCACCACCGAGCCATCGGAAGCGCTGCTGCTGGGCGGCCGAACCATCTGCCTGTCGGAGGGCCGCGCCCTGCAGGTCGGCGGCACGTCTGCCATCTACCGCCGGCCGGACAGCCTCCGGGTGGCGGAGCTGTTCTCCGATCCGCCGCTCAACACCGTGGGCATCGAGAAGAAGGACGACGCCGTCTTCTATGGCGGCGGCGGCACGGCGCCCGCCAACGGACTCTATGCCGGGCTGGCGGACGGGCCGTACAGCGTGGGCTTCCGCGCCCACCAGCTCGCCGTCACCAATGGCGCGCCCGGCCACCATATTTTTCCGACGACGGTGGCGCTGACCGAAATCACCGGCTCGGAAAGCTTCGTCCATCTCAAGCGCGACGGCGCGAACTGGGTGGCCGTGCTGCCTGGCGTCCACGAATTTCCACCCGGCCACGCGCTCGAGGCCGCGCTCGACCCCAATGACATCTTCATCTTCGCCCCCGACGGCCGGCTGGTTGCCGCGCCTCCGCCGGCGTGAGGCGCATGCGATGGCCCGCATCGACCTCGTCGAACTCGCGCACTCTTACGGCGGCAACGCCGCCGATCCGTCGAGCTTTGCGCTGAAGCCGACCTCGATGACGTGGCGGCAGGGCGGCGCCTACGCGCTGCTCGGGCCCTCGGGCTGCGGCAAGACCACCTTGCTCAACATCATCTCCGGCATCGTCCGGCCGTCGCGCGGCAAGGTCCTGTTCGACGGCAAGGACGTCATGGCGCTCACGACCCAGCAACGCAACATCGCCCAGGTGTTCCAGTTCCCGGTGATCTACGACACCATGACGGTGGGCGAGAACCTTGCCTTCCCGCTCAAGAACCGCGGCCTGCCGCGCGCCCAGATCGAGGCGCGCGTGACCGAGATCGCCCGGCTGCTCGATCTCACGCCGGTGCTCGACCGCAAGGCCAACCGACTGTCGGTCGACGCCAAGCAGAAGATCTCGCTCGGCCGCGGCCTGGTCCGCGCCGACGTGGCGGCGATCCTGTTCGACGAACCGCTCACGGTGATCGATCCGGGGCTGAAGTGGGAGCTGAGGTCGAAGCTAAAAGTGCTGCACCGCGCGCTCGATCTCACGATGATCTATGTCACGCACGACCAGACCGAGGCGCTGACCTTCGCCGACACGGTCGTGGTCATGCACGAAGGCAGCGTGGTGCAGACCGGCACGCCGGAAGAGCTGTTCGTGCGGCCGGCCCACACCTTCGTCGGCTACTTCATCGGCTCGCCCGGCATGAACGTGCTGCCGGCCGAGGTGCAGGGCCGCCAGGCGCGGGTCGCCGGCCACGCGCTCGGCCTCGACAAGAGTTACGGCGCGCTGCCGGCGGGCGCGCGCATCGAAATCGGCATCCGCCCGGAATTCGTTGCCGTCGCGGCGCCGGCGCCGGGCTTGCTGGCGGCCGAGATCGAGCGGATCGACGATCTGGGCCGCAGCCGCTTCGCCCGCCTGCGCGTGGGTAACCTCAAGCTGGCGGCGCGCATGCCCAAGGGCCTGTCGATCCCCGGCAGCGCGGCGGGCCTGGTCTTCGATCCGGCGCAGATCCACGTCTATGCCGATTCCCGTCGCGTCGAAGGGACGGGGTGATGGAAAAGATCACCAACCAGAAGGCCTGGCTGCTCGTGCTGCCGGTGTTCGCGCTGGTCGCCTTCTCTGCGGTCATCCCGCTGATGACCGTGGTCAACTATTCGGTGCAGGACACGTTCGGCAACAACAAGTTCTTCTGGAACGGCATTGGCTGGTACCAGGAGCTGCTCGATCCCGCGACCGAGCTGGGCGGCCGCTTCTTCGCCTCGCTGTGGCGCAACCTCGCCTTCTCGGCGATCGTGCTGGCGATCGAGATGCCGCTCGGCATCCTGGTAGCTCTTGCGATGCCGCGCGAGGGCTGGGGCGTCGCCTTCTCGCTCGTCGTGCTGGCGCTGCCGCTGCTCATCCCGTGGAACGTCGTCGGCACGATCTGGCAGATCTTCGGCCGCACCGACATCGGCCTGCTGGGCTACACGCTCGACTGGCTGGGTTCCGACTACAACTACGTCGCCTCCCCGATCGACGCCTGGCTCACCATCATCGCCATGGACGTCTGGCACTGGTCGAGCCTGGTGGCGCTGCTGTGCTACGCCGGCCTGAAATCGATCCCCGAAGCGTTCTACCAGGCTGCCTCGATCGACGGCGCGTCGCGCTGGGCGGTGTTCCGGGCGATCCAGCTCCCCAAGATGAAGCGCGTCCTGCTGATCGCCGGCCTGCTGCGATTCATGGATTCGTTCATGATCTACACCGAGCCGTTCGTCGTGACCGGCGGCGGCCCCGGCAATTCGACGACCTTCCTGTCGATCGAGCTGGTCAAGCTGGCGCTCGGCCAGTTCGACCTCGGCAAGGCTGCGGCTATGTCGATCGTCTACATGCTGATCATCATCATCGTGTGCTGGGTCTACTACACGGTCATGACCAATGCCGG
>DATHNU010000545.1:0-3101 GCA_035485695.1 Reyranella sp.
GAGGTCGGGCTGGCAAGCCGCACCTTGTCTCAACTGGGGAACGAGCCCGACCAAGCTTGCGGCCGCCCTCGCCGGCGAATTCCGGTTCGCGGGCTCCCTCGACGATCTGGCCGGACGGCTTGGCCGGATCTCGGCGCTCAAATCCGTCCGCTACTGGTCGGTGAGCCACAAGGCCTGGCAGCCGCTCCTCACCGACTCAGGCGCTCTCGACGGGCCGGACGGCAAGGGGCGGGCGGACCTGGCCGCAGCCGACCTCGCCCAGGGAAACTCATTCTACTATTTCGAGGTGAGTCACGGACGTACCGTCTACCGCATGAGCGTACGGGAACGCACGGCCGAGCGGTTCGTCGTGTCGACGGAGAACGTGACGCCGATCCGCATCGGCATCCTGACCGCCTTCGAGCCCGGCGCCCTGCAGTCGGTGATCTTCCTCGACAAGCGCGGTCCTGGCCTGTGGGGTTACTATCAGACGATCCGTGCGGCAGAGGGTGCGAGCGTCGTCGCCTTGGGCAGCGATGCTTCCTATGTGAACCGTCTGGCCGCGCTCTACCGCCATATGGCCGGCATTCCGACCGATCAGGAACCGCCGGCGGCCCGCTGATCAGCCTTTGTTGGGCACCAGCACGATGGCGCGGCCCTCACCCACCATGCGGCCGGCCCAGTCAGCGGCCTGGGCATTGCTGCCGAAGAACACGTCGCCGCGCGCCGGGCCCTGGATGGCGGCTCCGCTGTCCTGGGCGATCGTGAGACGGCGGTACGGTTCGGTGGCGCCCGGCTTGCGCGCCACCGGCCGCACGGTGTCGATCCAGATCGGCGTGCCGTAGGGCGTGAGCGTGACGTCGACCGCGAGGCTGCGCTGCGCCGTGAGCGCCACGCCCTCCGAGCCGCTGGCGCTCTGGCTCTTGGTGTCCTTGAAGAAGATATAGCGCTCGTTCTTGCGCATCACGTCGCGCGCCTGTTGCGGGTTGCGCTTCAGCCAGTCGCGGATCGCGGGCCAGGTGACGGCGTCCTTCTGCAGGACGCCCATCTCGACCAGCACGCCGCCGATCGCCGTATAGGGCCGGTTGTTGGAGCCGTCGAAACCGAGGCTGAGCACCCCGCCTTCGGCGAGATGGACGCGGCCGCTGCCCTGCACCTGGACCTCATACAGGGCGACCGGATCCTGCACCCAGGCGATCTCCAGCCCCTTGCCCTTGAGTGCGCCCTGCTCGATCTCGGCGCGCGTGTAGTAGGGCTTGTCGGTGAGATCGGCCGGGCGGCGATAGACCGGCACTGCGAAAATACGCGACGGCACACGGCTGCCGCGCATCTCGGGCTCGAAATAGCCGGTGAACTTGCCCGGCGCCTGGACCAGCAGCGGCCGGAAATTTTCCTCGAAGAAAGCCCGTGCGGCGCGATCGTCGTTGGTCTTCACCGCGGCCGCCGAGTCGCAGATCTGTTTCCATTCCGCCGGCGTGACGGTCTTGGTGCCGCCATCCGTCGTGATCTTGCTGTCGGGCCCGGCGGTCAGTTTGGGGCACGAGCGGCGGAAGGCGGCAAGCGCTTCGCTCTGCTTGTCTTCGCCCCATCCGGCGATCTCGTTGAACGAGATCGGCGCCATCGCCACGCGCTGCTCAGTCGGCCCGCCCACGACGCTGGCGCACGCAGCCAAAAGGCCGGCGGCGGCCACCCAAGCCGCGCCGCCGGACAGGACGGTCCAGCGCATGATTCGGAGAGCCTCCCCTTAGCCTTCGCTTTCAGTCTTTATCAGCAGCCAATTGGGGTCGCTCGACTTGGTATCGCGACGGAACGTCCAGAGATCGACGACCTTCTGCACTTCATTGGGATTGCCGTCGACGATCTGGCCGTCAGCGTTGCGCAGCACGTTGATCTGCTCGCTGACGAAGCGGACGGTGACCACGGCCTCGCTGCCCTGCAGGCTGGCGCCGGCGATGTCGGACGCCTCGAAACCGATCAGCGTGGTCTCGGCCTTTTCCTTGCGTTCGGCGCGACCGCGGATGGCGGCCTCGAAGCTCGCGTAAGTCGGAGGATCGAGCAGCGGCCGCAGCGACGCCGTGTCGTCCTTGGCGAACGCCTCGACGATGGTCGTGAAGGCAGCCCGCGCGCCGGCGGTGAAGCCGATCGGTTCGAAGGCGGGATCGGCTGCGCGAATGGCGGCGACGCCGGCCGTGGCGGTCGGCAACACCGTGGCGCGAATGCCGCCGGGGCCCGTCGTCGAAAGCGAAGGCCTGGGCGCGGGTGCATTGCTGGTCGGGAGCGGCACGACATTGTCGTTGCCGGATGGACCTGAGGGCGCATCGCCCAGCCGCGGCGATGCCGTCGGCGGCGCAGGCGGCGTGAATGGATCGCGCGCCGGCGGGCGCTCGTTGCCGGTGCGCTTGCCGAGTACGGAGCGCAGCCGCAGGATCAGAAAGACCGCGACCAGCCCGATGAGGATGATGTCGTAGTTGTTACCCACGATGGCGCTCCGCCAACACGTTCCCCACTCGCAAATTACATAGGCCCCGAATGGGGAAAGGGCAAGGCAACGGCACGGTCGCAGGCCCGCCCGCCGTCTCGCTGCCCATTCTAGGCCAAGACCACAATATCGACCAAATCGGCGACGCCCGCCACTCTGCGGCCGGGCCGGCGCTCGCGCAGCGCGGGGGCTGCGTAACCTTGTTGCAGGGCTTTGCCATAGGTGGCGTCATCGACCAGGGCCCGGGTCTTTTCGTCCTTGTTGTGCTTTTCGAGCTTCGCCGCGAAGTTGACCGCGTCACCGATCACTGTGAATTCCAGCCTCTCGCCATCGCCGACGGCGCCGAACACGACGCGACCCGATGCCGCCGCCAAACCGATCGACAGCGGCGGCAGGCCGCTTGCCCGGCGTTCGGCGGCCCACCGGTCGGCCGCCCCGATCACTGCATCGGCCGCGCGCAAAGCGTCGGCCGCGGCGGTCGGCGAGGGCGCCACCGCGCCGAACGAAGCGAGGATGCCGTCGCCCAGGAATTTGTCGATGCTGCCGCCGTTGCTCACGATCAGCGGACAGACGCGGCCCTGGTAGTCCTGCAGGAGCTTCATGACATCGCCTGGCTGAAGCTCGGTCGAGAGCCGGGTGAAGC
>DATHNU010000546.1:0-3434 GCA_035485695.1 Reyranella sp.
CGAGGTGTCGGACGACGCTCTGGCGAAGTTCGCGGCCTGAAGTGCAGCCGAGATGAGACTGATCGGCCTCGATCCCGGTCTGCGGTTGACCGGCTGGGGCGTGATCGAAGTCGACGGCAACCGGCTGCGCCACGTGGCGCATGGCGTCGTCAGGGTCGCCAGCGCGGGCACCCTGGCCGAACGCCTGAGGGAACTTTTCGACGGCGTCGCCGCCATCGTCGAGGCGCAGCGGCCAATCGAGGCGGCGGTCGAGGAGACCTTCGTGAACATCAATCCGGGATCGACGCTGAAGCTCGGCCAGGCGCGCGGCGTCGTCGTGCTTGCGCCGGCGCGCGCCGGCCTGCCGGTGTTCGAATATGCCGCCAATCTCGTGAAGAAGTCGGTGACCGGCGCGGGCCACGCCGACAAGCGCCAGATCGCCATGATGGTCGGCCGCCTGCTGCCCGGCGTCGAGGCGACCAGCGACGCCGCCGATGCGCTGGCGGTCGCGATCTGCCATGCCCACCATCGCGCGACCGCCAAGCGGGTGGAGGCGGCGCTTTGATCGCCAAGCTGAAAGGTGTCGTCGATACCGTCGATGCCGACTCGGCGATCGTCGATGTCGGCGGCGTGGGCTACCTGGTGTCGGCCTCGGCCCGCACGCTGCGCGAGCTGGCGGCGGGCGACGCGGTGACCGTGCTGGTCGAGACCATCGTGCGCGAGGACGCGATCGCGCTCTACGGCTTCCTCGAAACCGCCGAGCGCGACTGGTTCCGCATCCTGACGACGGTGCAGGGCGTCGGTGCGCGGGTGGCGCTGTCGATCCTGTCGACCCTGTCGCCCGACGAGATCGCCCGCGCCATCGCCGCCCAGGACCGCGCCACGCTCAGCCGGCCGGCCGGCGTGGGCCCCAAGCTCGCGGCGCGGCTCGCCACCGAGCTCAAGGACAAGGCTGCGGCCTTCGGCGTCGCGCCGGTGGGCAAGGGCTTCGAGGCGCCGGCGATGCCCGCCGGTTCGATCAACGAGGACGCCGTCTCCGCCTTGGTCAATCTCGACTACAAGCGTGTCGAAGCGTTCGGTGCGGTGGCGCGGGTGACGCAGCGGCTTGGCGCTGAAGCCACGCTCGATGCCGTGATCCGTGCCGCCCTGCGGGAGCTGGCGCGATGAACGAGGTGCCCGCCCAACCGCCGGAACGCCTGGTGACGGCCAAGCGCGCCGAAGAGGATGCCGCCGAACTGGCGCTGCGCCCGCAGACGCTCGACGACTTCGTCGGGCAGAAGCAGGTTCGCGAGAACCTGAAAATCTTCATCACCGCCGCCAAGTCGCGCGGCGAGGCGCTCGACCATGTGCTGTTCCATGGTCCGCCCGGCCTCGGCAAGACGACCCTGGCGCAGATCGTGGCGCGCGAGATGGGGGTGGGCTTTCGAGCGACATCGGGCCCGGTGATCCAGAAGGCAGGCGATCTTGCCGCCCAGCTCACCAATTTACAGCCGCACGACGTGCTGTTCATCGACGAGATCCATCGCCTCGCCCCCTCGATCGAGGAGGTCCTCTATCCGGCGATGGAGGATTTCCAGCTCGATCTCATGATCGGCGAGGGACCGGCCGCGCGTTCGGTGCGCATCGAGCTGCCGCCATTCACCCTGGTCGGCGCCACGACCCGCTCGGGCCTCATGACGCGCCCGTTGCGCGAGCGCTTCGGCATTCCGCTCCGCCTCGTATTTTACGAGCCGGCCGAGCTCGAGACGATCGTGCATCGCGCCGCGCGCGTCCTGAAGATGCAGATGGCCAAGGACGGCGGCGCGGAGATCGCCCGGCGCTCGCGCGGCACGCCGCGGGTGGCCAACCGTCTGCTGCGGCGCGTCCGCGACTTCGCGGCGGTGGGCGGCCAGGCAGTCGTGGACTCGAGCGTCGCCGACGCGGCGCTGACGCGGCTCGAGGTCGACGGGCGTGGACTCGATGCCATGGATCGCCGCTACCTCGCCTGCATCGCCGAGAACTATGGCGGCGGGCCGGTCGGCGTCGAGACGCTGGCGGCGGCGCTCTCCGAGCAGCGCGACGTCATCGAGGACGTGATCGAGCCCTACCTGATGCAGCTCGGCCTGCTGATGCGCACGCCGCGCGGCCGGCTGCTGTCGGAAGGCGGTTACCGCCATCTCGGCGTGGCGATGCCCAAGGATCAGAAACGGCAGCTCGACCTGCTGGTGACCGGCGACCCCGCGGAGGAGGCGTGAGCGCGCCCATATCGAGCGCGCCAATGTCCGGCCATTTCTCCGATGGCGTCCATGTCCTGCCGCTACGAATTTATTACGAGGACACCGACGCGGTCGGCATCGTCTACTACGCCAACTGGCTGCGCTTCCTCGAGCGCGGCCGCACCGAACTGCTGCGGTTGCTCGGCCAGGAGCACAGTGCCTTGCGCGACGAGCGCGGTGTCAACTGGGTCGTCCGCCGCTGCACCATCGACTACCTGAAGCCCGCCCGGCTCGACGAGACGATCGAGGTCGTCACCAGCTGCGGCGAGCTGCGCGGCGCCTCGCTCGACATGATCCAGCAGGCGCGCCGCGGCGCGGAGATCCTGGTGCGTGCGGAAATCGTCGTTGCCTGCATGGGCGCCGGTGGCCGGCCGGTCCGATTGCCGCAGCATCTGCGCACAGCCCTGGCCCAAGTCTCAGCGGGCGGCCCGCCCCGCTCACGCCATATTCGGGTATAAACCTTTGAACCAACGGAGATACTAAAATGGACGCGTTTGCGCAGGTCGCCGGAACCCCCCTCGGCGGCAGCACCCCACCGCTCGATATGTCGGTCTATGGCCTGTTCATGCAGGCCGACTGGGTCGTCAAGGCCGTGATGATAGCCCTCCTGCTGGCATCGTTCTGGTCGTGGGCGATCATCTTCGAGAAGATGCTGCGGCTGCGCTCGCTGAAGAAGAGTGCTCAGTCGTTCGAAGACACGTTCTGGTCGGGGGTCTCGCTCGAGGATCTCTACGATCGGGTGGGCGCCAAGCCCGATGATCCGATGTCGAGCATCTTCTCGGCCGCCATGCGTGAATGGCGCCGGTCGGTGTCGAAGGGGCTGGCGCAGAGCGCCACGGCGCGGGCGGCCCTTCGCCAGCGCATCGAGCAGGTGATGAGCGTCACCATCGCGCGCGAGATGGAGGCGATCGAGAAAAGATTGGGCTTCCTGGCGACGGTCGGCGCCAACGCCACCTTCGTCGGACTGTTCGGCACGGTATGGGGCATCATGAACGCCTTCGGTCATATCGCACAGTCGAAGAACACCTCCCTCGCCGTGGTGGCGCCCGGCATCTCCGAGGCGCTGTTCGCCACGGCGATCGGCCTGGTCGCGGCGATCCCGGCGGCCGGCGCCTACAACATCCTGTCCGGCCAGGTTGCGCGCTATGCCCAGCAGCTCGAGGCCTTCGCCGGCGAGTTCATCACCATCCTGTCGCGCCA
>DATHNU010000547.1:0-2121 GCA_035485695.1 Reyranella sp.
GGCGGGCAATCCTCGATCGCCTTGCGCTGTGGATGGCCGCGGTCGCGGAACACCTCCAGCTTGTTGAGGTCCTCGCGCGCCGGCATGTAGCGCAAGGTAAAGGCCGGTCCGACCAGCGTCGGCTGGACCGGCGAGAGCGGATGCACGTTCTGAATGGCCTGGTTGCGAAAGCCGCGCTTGAACAAGGCGGCGGCGACCGTGGGCGTGCTGATGGTCTTGAGCTTGTCGCGGGTTGCGACCTTAAGTGTCGTCATGATCTTTTCTCCTCCCTCTGCCTCACCCTGAGGAGGGCGCCCCTCGATTACCTCGGGGTAAACTCCGCGCCCGTCTCGAATCGGGCGAAGTTATTCGCCCTGTGGCGGGCAACAGCACCACTGCTTCCCATCCTTCGAGAACGCGGCCCTCCGGGCCGCTCCCCAGGATGAGGTTGTGCAGTGATCAATAAATCGACGGTTCGCCGACCGGCGCACCAAAGGCGGTCTCGAGGAAATCGAAGTCGCAGCCATCGTTGGCCTGCATGATGTGGCGGGTAAACATCCAGCCGTAGCCGCGCTCGTAGCGCGGCTCGGGCTTCTTCCAGTCGGCGCGGCGTCTGGCCAGCTCCTCATCGGAGACGTTCATGTTGATTGTGCGCCTGTCGACGTCGAGCGAGACCATGTCGCCCGTGCGCACCAAAGCGAGCGGTCCGCCGATATAGGATTCCGGCGAGACATGCAGGATGCAGGCGCCGTAGCTGGTGCCGCTCATGCGCGCATCCGACAGCCGTACCATGTCGCGCACGCCCTGTTTCACCAGCTTGGCAGGAATGGGCAGCATGCCCCATTCCGGCATGCCGGGCCCACCCTGCGGGCCGGCGTTGCGCAGGATCAGGACCGTGTCCTCGGTGACGTCGAGATCGTCGCGGTCGATTGCAGACTTCATCGACGGATAGTCGTCGAATACCAGGGCCGGGCCGCTATGCTTCAGGAACTTCGGCGCGCAGGCCGACGGCTTGATGACGCAGCCATCCGGCGCCAGGTTGCCGCGCAGCACCGCCAGCGCGCCCTCGGCATAAATCGGGTTTTTAACCGGGCGGATCACGTCGTCGTTGTACGTCTCGGCGCCTTCGATGTTCTGGCCCAGGGTCTTGCCGGTCACGGTCAGGGCATCGACATGCAGATGGTCGCGGATCTGCGCCATCAGCGCCGGCAGGCCGCCGGCATAGAAGAAATCCTCCATCAGGTATTTGTCGCCGCTTGGGCGGATGTTGGCGATCACCGGTACCTTGCGGCTGGCGCGCTCGAAATCATCGAGGCCGATATCCTGGCCGGCGCGGCGAGCCAGCGCGATCAGGTGGATGATGGCGTTGGTCGAGCAGCCGACCGCCATCGCCACGGTGATGGCATTCAGGAAGGCGTCATGGGTCAGGATTTTCTTCGGCGTCAAATCCTCCCACACCATGTCGACGATGCGCCGCCCGGTCTCCGACGCCATGCGGATGTGGTTGGCATCGGCCGCCGGGATCGACGAGGCGCCGGGCAGCGTCATGCCGAGCGTCTCGGCCATCGCCATCATGGTGGCGGCTGTCCCCATGGTCATGCAGGTGCCGTAGCTCCGCGCGATGCCCGCCTCGACGTCGACCCAGTCGGAGTCCGAGATCTTGCCGGCGCGGCGCTCGTCCCAGTATTTCCACGCGTCGGAGCCCGAGCCCAACACCTTGCCCTTCCAGTTGCCGCGCAGCATCGGCCCGGCCGGCAGGTAGATGGCGGGCAGGCCGGCGCTGATGGCGCCCAGCAGCAGGGCCGGGGTGGTCTTGTCGCAACCGCCCATCAGCACGACGCCGTCGACGGGGTGCCCGCGTAAAAGCTCCTCGGCGTCCATCGCCAGGAGATTGCGGTAGAGCATGGTAGTCGGCTTGAGAAAGCTTTCCGACAGCGAGAGCGCTGGCAGCTCCATCGGGAAGCCGCCCGCCTGCAGGATGCCGCGCTTCACGTCCTCGACCCGGGTCTTGAAGTGCATGTGGCAGGGCTGGGCGTCCGACCAGGTGTTGAGGATGGCGATCACCGGCCGGCCGACCCAGTCCTCGGGCGCGTAACCCATCTGCATGGCGCGCGAGCGATGGCCGAAGGCGCGCAGATCGTC
>DATHNU010000548.1:0-2208 GCA_035485695.1 Reyranella sp.
GTGCCGCTGCTCGCCTTCTACGAGATCAGCATCCTGATCGGCAGCTGGATCGAGAAGAAGCAGGCGGAGGAGGACAAGAAGGCCGAGGAAGCCGAGGAAGCGGAGAACAAGCCCGCGGAAACGCCCGGCAGCTAGCCATGCATGACATCCGTTTCATCCGCGACCATCCTGAGGCCTTCGACGCCGGCCTGAAGAAGCGCAACCTGCCGCCCATTGCGGCCGAGCTGCTGGCGATCGACAAGCGCCGGCGCGCCGCTATCTCCGAAAGCGAGGCGGCGCAGGCCCGGCGCAAGGCGCTGAGCCGCCAGATCGGCATCGCCAAGGGCAAGGGCGAGCCGGCCGACGCGCTGATGGCCGAAGTCGCCGCTCTCGAGGACAGCCTGAAGAAGGGCGAGGCCGAGGCGCAGCGACTCGACGAGGAGCTCACAGGCCGCCTCGAAGTGCTGCCCAACCTGCCGTTCGACGACGTGCCCGACGGCACCGACGAGACCGGCAATGTCGAAATCCGCCGGGTCGGCAACCAGCGCAACTTCGCCTTCGCCCCCAAGGACCACGTGACGCTGGGCGAGGCCACGGGCGAGATGGACTTCGCCGCCGCCAGCAAGATCTCCGGCTCCCGCTTCGTGTTCCTGAAGAACCGGCTGGCAAAGCTCGAGCGCGCGATCGCGCAGTTCATGCTCGACCTGCATACCAGCGAGGAAGGCGGCTACACCGAGGTCAACCCGCCGTTCCTGGTGCGCGACAACGCAGCCTACGGCGTGGGCCAGCTGCCGCGCTTCGCCGAGGACATGTTCCACACCGACAACGGCTTCTGGCTGGTGCCGACCGCCGAGGTGCCGCTCACCAACCTGGTGAACGATACGGTGCTCGACGAGAAGGACCTGCCGCTGCGCTTCACCGCCTGGACGCCATGCTTCCGTTCCGAGGCCGGCGCCGCCGGCAAGGACACGCGCGGCATGATCCGCACCCACCAGTTCCCCAAGGTCGAGCTGGTCAGCATCACGACGCCCGAGCAGTCCGCCGCCGAGCACGAACGCATGACCGGCCGCGCCGAGGAGGTGCTGAAGCGTCTCGGCATCGCCTATCGCACCATCGTGCTGTGCGGCGGCGACATGGGGCCTGCGTCGCGTAAGACCTACGACATCGAAGTCTGGATGCCCGGCCAGAACGCCTATCGCGAGATTTCCAGCTGCTCCAACTGCGGCGACTACCAGGCCCGCCGCATGGGTGCGCGCTACCGGCCGAAGGAAGGCCCCAAGGGAAGTAAGGGGGGCACGCGCTTCGTGAACACGCTGAACGGCTCGGGCCTCGCCGTCAGCCGCACGTTGATCGCGGTGCTGGAGAACTACCAGAACGAGGACGGCTCGGTGACGATTCCCGAGGCGCTGCGGCCCTACATGGGCGGGCTCGCGACGATCCCCGGTCCCGTGGCCCGCAAGTGAAGCCGGCCGACCTCGCCCGGGCGCGCATCCTCGTCACCAACGACGACGGCATCCATGCGCCCGGCCTCGAGGCGCTGATCGAGATCGCTACCCAGCTGTCGAGCGATGTCTGGGTGGTGGCGCCCGAGGTCAACCAGAGCGGCGCCGGCCATTCGCTGTCGCTGTCGCGGCCGATCCGCTGCCGCGAGGTGAGCGAGGCCAAGTTCGCACTGGAAGGCACGCCGACCGACTGCGTGCTGTTTGCCGTCAAGCATCTCTTGAAGGACCGCAAGCCCGACATCGTGCTGTCGGGCGTCAACCGCGGCACCAACATCGCCGACGACGTCACCTATTCGGGCACCGTCGCCGCCGCCATGGAAGGCTGCCTGCTCGGCCTGCCCTCGATCTCCTTCAGCCAGGCCTATACGCACGACCATCCGGTCAAATGGGGCACCGCCACGCATCACGGCGCCGCCGTGGTGCGCCGCGTGTTCGACACCGACTGGCCGCGCAACGTGCTGGTCAACATCAACTTCCCCGACGTGGTGGCGGCTTCGGTCAAGGGCGTGCGGGTCACGCACCAGGGCACGCGCGGTTTCGGCGGCTACATCATCGAGCGCCGCGATCCGCGCGGCGGCACCTACTACTGGATCGGCTACCAGCCGCAGGAGAGCGAGATCGACGAGGCGAGCGACATCGCCGCCGTCCGCTCCGGCCACATCTCGGTGACGCCGCTGCATCTGGACCTCACGCATGAGGGTATGCGCCGCAAGCTCGGCGCCCAGTT
>DATHNU010000549.1:0-3553 GCA_035485695.1 Reyranella sp.
CCCGACCGAGTCCGCTTATGATTCCGATGCGGACCTGGAGGTCCGCGCTCCGGATGAGCGGGCCTCGAGGCCCGCGGTCCCGCAAGACGTCAGCCGTCCAGCTCGATGTCCTTGCCGGCCGCTGCAGCGCGCACCGCTTCCGCGTCGGGGCCGGTATAGAAATGCGGCGCCCAACGTTTGACGACCGGACCGTCGGCTGCCCAGGCGTGGCAATTGTCGATGACATAGGGCTTCTGTTTGGGCACATCGGGATCGACGGGCTTGGGCGGTTTGCCGATCTTGTTGCGATGCGCGAGGGTAAGCTCGCGCGCCCTGCCCGACCCCACGGTCTGGAACGCCGTGGTCGCCACCGGCCCGAGCAGCTCGACGATATGCGTGCAGCCGTGCACGCCACCCAGCCGCTCGCGCACCTGGCGATGGAAGCCGCCGCCGATGCGAAGACCAATCAGCTTCTTGAAGTCGGGGGCGACGTCGCCGCAGATGCGGTAGGGCGATTTGTCGGTCACCGCTTCGACGTCGACGATGGTGAATCTGTGATCGAGCGTGAGACGGATCGACATGTCGTGCACGAAGTCGCCGGCCTTGAGCGGCCCGCGCCATTCGTTGGCATGCTCGTAGCTCTTCTCGTCGGTGATGTGGCCCTCGATGTCCCAGAGCCCGTCCTCGCGGAAAAAGCCCTGGCAGGTGACGCGACGCGTGTGCAGATGCTGTCGCCCGACCGGCGGCGAAAGCGGCATGGCAGAACCTCTCGATTGATGCTTCGACTGATGGCAGCCTTTATATAGCGGCTTCTATGGCGGCCGGCGGCACGATGCGCAACTCGGCGATGCGGGTGCCCTCGCGCTTCAGAATTTCGAAGCGAAATCCGTAAAATGCGTAGGTCTGGCCGACTTCGGGAATGCGCCGGGCTTCGTGCAGCACCAGGCCGGCGATGGTGATGGCCACGTCCTCCGGCAGGCCCCAGCCGAACTCGCGGTTGAGGTCGCGGATCGGCACGTCGCCCTGGCAGATCATGCTGCCGTCCTCGCGCTTGATGACGCCGCGCTTGATGGCGTCGTGCTCGTCCTCGATGTCGCCGGTGATCTCCTCGATGATGTCCTCGAGCGTCACGATGCCGCGCAGCGCGCCATATTCGTCGACGACGATGGCGAAATGCTCGTGGCGGGCGCGGAACGCCTGGAGCTGGTCGAACAGCACGGTCGATTCGGGAATGAACCAGGGCGGCGTCATAACGTCCTCGATCTTGACCGCCTCCGGACTGCCGGCCGCCTTGACCGCGCGGAACAGGTCCTTGGCGTGGATCACGCCGACGATATTGTCGGGCTCGCCGCGCTGGACCGGGATGCGTGTGTAGGGGGCCGCCAGCATCTGGGTGACGATCGCGTCCATGGGCTGGTCGCCGTCGATCAGGACGACGTTGCCGCGATGGGTCATGACGTCGCCCACTGTGCGGTCGCCGAGATCGAGCACCGAGCGCAGCATCGCCTTCTCGGCGGGCACCGTGTCGTCGGACTGGCCCTCGCCATGGAGCTCGATGGCGCCGCGCAGGACGTCGGCATGCTCGTCGATTTCGGGCCTCCGATCGACATGCACGCCGATCGCCCGCAGGAAGAGGCGCGAGATCCAGGCGACGCCGCGCGCCATCGGTCCCAGGATCGCCAGGGTCACCACGATCGACGGCGCCAGGATCAGCGCGACCCTGTCGGCGCGCAGCAGCGCCCAGGTCTTGGGCATCACCTCGGCGAAGATCACCACCATGATGCCGACGATGATCGTGGCGTAGACGACGCCGGCGGCGCCGAAGATCGCGGTCAGTACCGCGGTGGTGAGCGAGGCCGAGAGGATGTTGACCACGCTGTTGCCCAACAGCACGGCGCTCACCGCTTCGTCCTTGCGATCGAGCAGGCCGTTTATCAGGACGGCGCGCTTGTTGCCCTGCTGGGCGAGGCGGTGCATGCGCGGCCGCGAGGCGCCGGTGATCGCCGTTTCGGCCGCCGACATATAGGCGCCGAGCATCAGGCAGATCACGACCAGCGGACAGGCAATCTCGAGCGGCAGGTCGAAATGGAGGTCGGTTTCCATACCGGCGTCAGGCGGCGATGGCGTCGTCGAGCAGGCCGCGCAAGGCCTTCTCGTCGACCTCGCGGCTCACGAAGGTCTTGCCGATGCCGCGCGTCAGGATGAAGGCGAGCTTGCCGCCCTCGGCCTTCTTGTCGCCGCGCATATGGTCGATCAGGCGCGTAGCATCCCATTGTCGTCGATTGTCGCCGCCGATCGAACGCAGCCGCACCGGCAAGCCGACGGCGCCGAGATGACGGCGCACCCGCAGGGCGTCGTCGGCCGGACAGAGGCCGAGACGGACCGAGAGATCGAACGCCATGGCCATGCCCGCCCCCACCGCCTCGCCGTGCAGCAGGTCCGGGCCGAAGCCGGTCTCGGCCTCCAGCGCGTGGCCGAACGTGTGGCCGAGGTTGAGCAGGGCGCGCAGGTCGGTTGTCTCGCGTTCGTCTGCCGCCACGATGCGCGCCTTGGCGAGGCAGCTTTGCTCGATGGCATAGCTGCGCTTGGCAGCATCACCCGACAACACGGCGGCGCCGTTCCTCTCGCACCAGGCGAAGAATTCCGGCGCGTCGATCAGCCCGTACTTGGCGACCTCGGCATAGCCCGCCAGCAGCTCGCGCTTGGGCAGCGTGTCGAGCACGTCGGTGTCGGCCAGCACCAGCCGCGGCTGGTAGAAGGCGCCCACCAGGTTCTTGCCGTGGCGCGTGTTGATGCCGGTCTTGCCGCCGACCGAGGAGTCGACCTGGGCCAGCAGTGTCGTCGGCACCTGGATGAAGTCGACGCCGCGCAGCAGGACCGCGGCGGCAAAGCCCGCGAGGTCGCCGACGACGCCGCCGCCCAGCGCCACCAGGGTCGTCTTGCGGTCGGGTCGCAGGTCGAGCAGGTCGTTCATCAACTGGCCGAAAGCACCGAGTTCCTTGCTGCCTTCGCCCGCCGGCACGGTGATGAACGCGGTGCGCACACCCGCTTTGTCGAACGAGGCGGCAAGTCTCGCGCCGTAGAGCGGCGCCACCGTCCCGTCGCTGACGACGATAACCCGCGGCGCGGCCAGCAGCGGACGGGCGAGCTCGCCGGCACGATCGATCAGACCGGGACCGATGGCGATATCGTAGCCGCGGCCGGCAAGATCGACGCGGATGGTGCTTGTTTGGGCGCTCATGCCTGCACCCTGGCCTTCTCGGCGATCAGGAACGCGCGCAATGCCTCGATCACCTGCTCGGTCGTGCGATCGGCCGGCTGGGCGGTCGAGTCGACGATGATGTCGGCCTCGGCATAGATCGGATAGCGCTGGGTCATCAGGCGGCCGAGCACCTCCTTGGGATCGCCCTGGCGCAGCAGCGGACGGAGGCCACGCCGCCTGACCCGGTCGAACAGCACGTCGAGCTCGGCGCGCAGCCACACCGTCACCGCCTTGGCGCGCATCAGGGCCCGCGTGTCGGCGTCGATATAGGCGCCGCCGCCGGTCGACAGGACGTGCGGCGGCTCGTCGAGC
>DATHNU010000550.1:0-2255 GCA_035485695.1 Reyranella sp.
GCGCCAACCGATCTATCTCTCGACTTTCACCGGGCGGCCGCCCGACGAGCCGTCGGTGCTGGGCGAGGCGCTGAACGAGGTGTTCATCCCGCTCTTCCAGCAGCAATTCCCCGAGATCGTCGATTTCTGGCTGCCGCCCGAAGGCTGCAGCTACCGCATCGCCGTGGTCTCGATGAAGAAGGCGTACGCCGGCCACGCCAAGCGGGTGATGATGGGCGTGTGGAGCTATCTGCGGCAGTTCATGTACACCAAATGGGTGATCGTGGTCGACGCCGACGTCGACGCACGCAACTGGAAGGACGTGATGTGGGCCGTGAGCACGCGCATGGACCCGGCGCGCGACATTACCGTGATCGAGAACACGCCGATCGACTATCTCGATTTCGCCTCGCCCGTATCGGGCCTCGGCTCCAAGATCGGCCTCGACGCGACGACCAAGTTCCCCGGCGAGACCAACCGCGAATGGGGCCGCGAGATCAGGATGGACCAGGCCATCATCGACAAGGTCGACGCGATGTGGGGCGACCTGGGACTTCCGGGAAGCGGCAAAAAGATCTGGCGCTAGGGCGCGTCCCGATTGGGTGCGCTCATTGCTGGGAGCGCAACCGCGGCGGAGAAACCTCCGCCTGGAGTTGCGCATCTTTTCTTGCGGGTCGACGCTGCATGAGCGCCACTGGAGTGGCGCGCTCCCAGCAAAGATCTAAACTTCCCACCTATCAGCGCCGCATGCCGGGCAGAACATGCTCCGCCACGAGCTGCCGGCCCACCACGGCGGCGTCCACATTGGCGCCGCGCATCCCGCCGCTGATCGCCACCTTGTCGAGGCCCAGAGCCGCGAGCGAGCGCAGGCGCTCGATGCAGCGGTCCGGCGGGCCGACGATGGCGAATCGGTCGACGAAATCGTCGGTCAGCGTGGCGGCCTGGCGGGAATCGCCGCGCGTGTGGGCGCGCATGTCGTAGTTGCTGCGCAGCGCCTCGAGCACGGCCCGGTCGCCCGTCGATACCGGTCCGTTGGCCTTGCCGTGCATCACCGAGAAGCGCGCGAAGGTCGTGAGCCCGCCGCGCACCAGGCCGCGCGCCGCCGCTATGTCGCCGTGACAACCCAGATTGACGTAGGCTCCGAAGGCGATGCCGTCGGGATCGAGGCCCGCCGCCTGGCGGGTCTGCCGCGCCAGCGCGATGGCCCACGCCAACCGTTCGACGTCGGCGCCCAGGGTGAACATCACCCGTTCGGCATGCAGCGCCGCCAGGGCGATGACCTTGGGGCCGCTGGCGGCGACCTCGACCGGCACCTTGGCGCCGCCGGCGATCCAGGCGATGCGGCTCGCCGGCGGCGCATCGTGCAGTTCCAGCGCCGACATCGGCGGTGCCACGTCGGTCGGGATGTCGATCTCCTCGAAGCCCACCGATTCGCCGCGCAGATAAGTCTGCAACTGCCGCAGGTAGCGCTCGAACTGCGCCAGCCGGGCCGGCGCCCGGCCAAGATGGGCGAGCGCAGAGTCGCCGCGCCCGATGCCCAGCACGGCACGGCCGTTCGAGACGCGATTGACGCTGGTGATCGCCGTCGCGGTCGCCGCCGCGTGTCGAGTGACCGAATTGGTCACGCCGGTGCCCAGCCCGATCCGCGTCGTGGCAGCGGCGGCCAAGGCGAGAGAGACGTAGGGATCGCCGGAGAGATTCTGCGAATCGACCACCAGCATGCCGTCCCAACCCGCCGCCTCGATTTCCTGCGCGGCGCGCGCGCTGCCGCGCGCCGAAGCGACGGTGGTGGTCCACAATTGCACATCTTCCTCCTTTAGCATTCGCGGGTTCAACATAACCCGGGCGGTCGAGTTCGGCTCGCCAATGTCTAGTAATTGCGACATGCCCGAACCCGATCTGACCCCGGTCCGCGAGTTCAAAAGGCGCGCTGCAGCGCCGGCCCAGTCTGCTGTCACCACCGGGCAGCCTGGACGATACGGCGTTGGCGCGCTCGACATCTGTGCGACCCGGGCCCGCGCCGCAGCGGCCTCGCGCGCCTTCTCGTTGACGAACTCAACCCGCTGCTGCTCGTACTTCTTCCGCGCCAATAGCCACTGCGAAACAAAACAGTTTACCTGAACAGATAACCTTTACAGTTTTCCTGTATATATGGTATAAACCCGAACATGGGCGTCGCACCTGACATTCCTCACGCCAGACGCGCTTCAGTTTTGGCGCAAGGCCTTCGCGCTTTGTTGGGCAAGCTCAAGCGCCGCTTGCGCGAGCAGGCAGGT
>DATHNU010000551.1:0-7920 GCA_035485695.1 Reyranella sp.
CATGGCGGCGATGCCGAACAGGGCGACGAAGCCGATGGCGGCCGAGATGCTGAACGGCATGTCGAACAGGAACAGGCTGAGGATGCCGCCGATCAGCGCCATCGGGATGGCGCTGCCGGCGAGCAGGGTGTCGCGCAACGAACCGAAGCTGGTGAAGAGCAGCAGCAGGATCAGCGCGATGGCGATCGGCACGGCGACCGCCAGCCGCTGCAGGGCATTCTTGAGGTTGCCGAACTCGCCGACCCACTCGACGCGATAGCCGCCCGGGATCTTGACCTGTTCCGCCACCCGCTGCTGGGCCTCCAGAATGGCGCTGCCGAGGTCGCGGCCGCGCACGCTGAACTTCACCGGAACGTATCGTTCCTGCTGTTCGCGGTAAATGTAGAAGGCGCCCGATACCAGCTCGACATTCGCGACCTCGCTGAGCGGCACCTGGGTAACGCCGTTGGTGCCCTGCACGCCGATCGGAATGCGCTTGATCGCCTCGATGTTCTCGCGATAGCGCGGCGCCAGGCGGACGATCATCGGAAAGTGTCGGTCGCTGCCGTTCTCATAGACGTCGCCCGCTGCCTGGCCGCCGATCGCCGCTTGCACCGTTGCGTTGATGTCGCCGGGAGCGAGACCGTAGCGGGCAGCCTTGGCGCGGTCGATGTCGATCTTGATGGTGGGTTGGCCGAGCGAGGCCGAAACCGCCAGGTCGGTGATGCCGGGCACGGTGGCGATGGCGTTCTTGATCTCGGTGGCCACCTTGGCCAGGATATCGAGATCAGGGCCGTAGACCTTGACGGAGTTCTCGCCTTTCACGCCCGATGCCGCCTCCTGGACGTTGTCCTGGATGTATTGGGAGAAGGTGAACTCTACGCCGGGAAACGCCTTCTCCAGGGCGTCGTTCATCTCGGTGGTGAGCTTTTCCTTGTCCATTCCCTTGGGCCATTTGTCGAACGGCTTCAGCGGTACGAAGAACTCGGCGTTGAAGAAACCAGTCGAGTCGGTGCCGTCGTCCGGCCTGCCGTGCTGGGAGATCACGGTCTCGGTCTCGGGAAAGTCCTTGATCAACTTGCGCATGCGGTTGGCGTAGTCATTGCCGGCTTCGAGCGAAATCGAGGCCGGCATGACGGCGCGAATCCACATGTTGCCCTCTTCGAGCTTGGGCAGGAATTCGAGGCCGATCGTGCTGCCGGCGAGGATGGCGATCGCGCCCATGCCGAGGCCGGCGAGCAGGGTGACGCGGCGCCGGGCCAGCACGAGATCGCGGACCTTCTCGTAGAAGCTACGCAGCCCACGCACCGCCCACGTCTCGGTCTCCGACACCTTCTCGGGCAACAGCAGGGCGGCAAGCGCAGGCGAGACGGTGAAGGTGGCGAGCAGTCCGCCCGACAGCGCATAGGCGTAGGTCCGCGCCATCGGGCCGAAGATGTGGCCTTCGACGCCCGACAGGGTGAACAGCGGCAGGAAGCCCGCGATGATGATGGTGGCCGAGAAGAAGATCGCCTGCGTGACCTCGGTCGAGGCGTGATAGATCGTCGCCAGCTTGCCGGTGAGCCCGTCGGGCGTGGGACGAGTCGGCCGCGCCGCGCCCACCTCACCCACTTCGGAGAGATGGCGGAAGATGTTCTCCACCATGATCACGGTGGCGTCGACGATGATGCCGAAATCGATGGCGCCCATCGACAGCAGGTTCGCCGATTCGCCGCTCAGCACGAGGACGACCACGGCGAACAGCAGCGCGAAGGGAATGGTGGCCGAGACGATCAGCGCGCTGCGCAGATTGCCCAGGAACAGCCACTGGATGAGAAAGATCAGCGTGACGCCCATCACCATGTTGTGCAGCACGGTGTGGGTGGTGATGTCGACCAGGGCGCTGCGGTCGTAGATGCGCTCGATGCGTACGCCGGGCGGCAGGATGCCGGAGTTGTTGATCTTGTCGACCTCGGCCAGCACGCCGGTCAGGGTCGGCAGGGTCTCCGCGCCGCGCCGCATCAGCACGATGCCCTGGATAATGTCGTTGTCGTCGTTCTGGCCGGCGATGCCGAGGCGAGGCTGGTTGCCCACCGTAACTTTGGCGACGTCGGAAACCAGCACCGGCGTGCCGTCATGCACCGACAACATGGTGTTGCGGATGTCGTCCATCGAGCGGATCTGGCCGACCGAGCGCACGATCGCCGACTGCGAGCCGATATTCACCGTATTGGCGCCGACATTGATGTTGGCGTTGTTGAGTCCGTCCAGCACCTGCTTCAGGGTCAGGCCATAGGCCAGCAGCCGGTCGAGGTCGACGGTGATGTCGTAGGTCTTGGTCTTGCCGCCCCAGCCGGTGACGTCGATCACGCCCGGAATCGCCTTGAAGCGGCGCTGCAGGATCCAGTCCTGGATGGTCTTGAGGTCGGTGACGGAATAGCCGGGCGGGCCGACCACGCGATAGCGGAAGATCTCGCCGATCGGGCTGGTCGGCGACAGCACCGGCTGCGCGCCGTTCGGCAGGTTGCCGAGCTGCGTCAGGCGGTTGATCACCATCTGCGAAGCCCGCTCGTAGCTCACATCGTAGGTGAACTGCACCTTCACGTCGGAGAGACCGAACAGCGAGATGGTGCGGATCGCCTGCACATAGGGCAGGCCCGCCATCTGGATTTCGATCGGCACGGTGATGTAGCGCTCGATCTCCTCCGACGACTGGCCGGGATTCTGGGTGATGACGTCGACCAGCGGCGGCACCGGATCGGGGTAGGCCTCGATGTTCAGCGTCTTGTATGCAAACAGACCGCCGACCATGAGCGTGGCGGCAAGGATGATCACGAGAACGCGCTGCTTGAGGGCGGCGGCGACGATGGCGTGCATGGCGGAAGCTGCCTCTTGCGGACGGGCGCGGCGCGGCTGCCGGTGGTCAGTCGCGCCGGGCGGCGCGATCGATGAACAGCGTGCCGCTGGTCACCACCGTCTCGCCGACCGAGAGACCCTTGCGCACCTCGACCAGCCCGTTGATCGTGTCGCCGACCGTGATCTCGCGCGACACCACCGTCTTGCTGTCGGGGCGGGCGATCCACACGCGGGCGTTGGCGCCCTCGTAGACGATCGCATCGACCGGTACGGCCGGCATCAGCCGGTCCTCGCCCGATACGATGCGGAACGAGGCGAACATCTCGGGCAGCAACTCGCGGCCGGTATTCTGGATCTCGGCGCGCACCGGCAGGCGGCGCGTATTGGGATCGAGCGCCGGCGCCACGTAGGCGAGCTTGGCGTTGAATACCCGGCCGGGGAACGCCAGCACCGTGACCTCGACCGGCGCGCCTACCTTCATGCGGGGTGCGTCCGACTCGCGCACATTGGCGATCAGCCACACCGTCGAGAGATTGCCGACCGTGAAGACCGGGTCGCTGGCGCCGGCATTGATGTACTGGCCCAGCCCGACCTTGCGCTGGATGATCGTGCCGGCGATCGGCGCGGACACGATGGTCTCGGCGCCGATGCGGTCGGTCTTCTCGAGCTTGGCGATGTCGTCGTCCGACCGTCCGAGGATGCGCAGCCGGTTGCGCACGGCGGCCAGCGCGATCTCGGCCGAGCGCAGGTCGCCTTGTGCGCCCACGAGATCCGACTGCGCCTGCTCGAGGTCCTTGAGCGCGCCGCCGCGGATCGCCTGCAGCTCGCGCTGCCGCTTCTCGGCGGTCTGCGCCAGCAGGAGCCGCGAGCGCGCCTTCTCGACGCCGGCCACGGCGGTGATGAGGTCGTTGTGGCCCTGCACGAACTCGCTGGCCTCGATGGCGAACAATGGCGCGCCGCGTTCGACGAAATCGCCGGGCCGGGCGATCAATTTGCTGACCCGGCCGGAGAAGGGCGAGAAGATCGGCGTCGTCGTATCCTCGTTGATGGCGATCTTGCCGTCGGTCGCACGCTCATCGCGGAAGGCGACCTGGCGCACCGGCTCGAGCCGGAGGCTCGACCACTGCGTGTCGCTCGGCCGGAAGGCGCCGTCGGTCTCGCCCGCGCTCTTCTCGGGACGCGCCAGCGCGTTGCCGGGCGCGGTGTCGAGGGTCCAGAAGCCGACCACTGCCGCCGCCACGACCACGGCTCCGCCCGCCGCGACCCACAGGCGATTCCGCCTGAGGCGCGTCCTCAACGAAGGATTGGGCTGCGATTGCATGAGTTTGGCAGTCCTGTCGGCATGTTCCGGAGACGAGGCAACCTAGTCCTTTCCGATTACGTCAACCTGACGGGGCCATGACGCAAGGAGCGTGCTAGGATCAATGTGCAATTAGTCTGGCGGATCGGAGGCGCACACCCATGAGGGTGCTTCTCGTCGAGGACAATACCGAACTCGTCTCCCTGCTGAAGAAAGGCCTCGCTCACGGCGGCTTTTCCGCCGACTCGGTGGGTACCGCCGCCGATGCCATCCACGTACTGGCGACCATGCGCTATGCGGCGATCGTGCTCGATCTCGGCCTGCCCGACGAGGACGGCGTCTCGCTGCTGCGCGACATCCGCCGGCGCGGCGATTCGACGCCGGTACTCGTGCTCACCGCGCGCGACGGCGTCACTGACCGTGTCACCGGCCTGCGCGAGGGCGCCGACGACTACATGGCCAAGCCTTTCGCCATGGAAGAGCTCGTCGCCCGCCTGCAGGCCCTGCTGCGCCGTCCCGGCAACCTGCTGGGCAAGCGCCTCACCTTCGGCAACGTGGCGCTCGACACCGAGGGACGCCAGGTGATCGTTGACGGCGCGGTCAAGGCATTCCCTGCGCGCGAGACCGCGGTGCTCGAGATCCTGCTCCGGCGCAGCGGCAACGTGGCGCCCAAGCGCCTGTTCGAGGATCACCTGTTCGGGCTCTCGGGCGACGTCGGCTCGAACGCCGTCGAAGTCTATGTCCACCGCCTGCGCAAGATGCTGGCGGATGCGGGCGCCACGGTGAAGATCCATACGGTGCGCGGTGTCGGCTATCTGATGGCCGAGGAAAAGGGCGGGTGAGGCGTTTCCGCTCGATCATCTCGCGGGTCGTGGCGCTGCACGTCATCGCCATCGGCGTCACCTCGATATTGATGCCGCTGGCGCTCTACTGGCTGCTCAACCAGGCCGCCAACAGCCTGCACCGCGACGCGCTCCGCAGCCAGGCCGCGACCATCGCCGGCTTCCTGCGCCCGCAACCCGACGGCGGCGTGACACTCGACATCCCGCCCGAGATCCAGCCGCTTTATTCCGGTGGCTACGGACTTTACGCCTATGCCGTGCTCGACGCCTCGGGCCGTGTCCTGTTTTCTTCGCGCAATGACGGCACCGCGCTGTTTGCTCTCGATGAATCGGCCACCGGCGACTGGATCGAACGCCTGCGCAGCACCGGCTCGGTGCTGTTCGGCGTCAGCGTGGCGCGCCCTGTCGGCCAGCGCATGTACTGGATCCAGGTCGGCCAGGACCTGTCGCACCGCGACGTCATCATCGACGATGTCGTCACGACCTTCTTCCCGCGCGTCGGCTGGATCACCTTCCCGATCTTGCTGGTGCTGCTCCTGATCGACATTCTGATCTTTCGCCGCGCGCTCGAGCCGGTGCGCGAGGCGTCGACCACGGCGGCGGCGATCGGCCCGGCGCGCACCGACGTGCGACTGCCCGAGCAGGCGATGCCGGCCGAGATCGTGCCGCTGGTTCATGCCGTCAACCAGGCGTTCGACCGTCTCGAGGCAGGCTTCCAGGCGCAACGCGACTTCACCGCCGACATGGCCCATGAGCTGCGCACGCCGCTGGCCATCATGCGTGCCCGAGTGGATTCGCTGGAGCCCGGGCCGGTGCGCGACGCCTTGCGCACCGACCTCGTCAACATGACTCGCACCGTGAGCCAGGTGCTGGATATCGCCGAGCTCGAGAGTTTCGTCGTCGGGGGCGATTCCAAGGCCGATCTCCACGCTGTCTGCGCCGAGGCGGTCGGCTTCATGGCGCCGCTTGCCGTCGAGATGTCCAAGACGATCGCGCTCACCGGCGCCGACGCGCCGGTTTGGGTGTGGGGCCATCCCGAGGCGCTGTTCCGAGCCGTGCGCAATCTCGTCGACAATGCCATCCGGCACACGCCAAGCGGCGGCTCGATCGAGGTCGACGTATCCGCCGCCGGCACCGTGCGCGTCCTCGATGACGGCCCCGGCGTGCCGGAGGCCGAGCGCGAGTCGATCTTCCGGCGCTTCTGGCGGCGCGATCGCACCCAGGCCGAAAGCCGCGGCCTGGGCCTGGCGATCGTGGCCCGGGTCGCCGAGACACACGACGGCAGCGTCACGGTCGACAACCGTCCCGAGGGCGGCGCCGTCTTCACGCTCCGCCTGCGGCCCGTGGCCAGCTTGACCACCGCAAATTGACTGTGGCTAGCTGCCTGTCGAAATCGCCGCAGAATTCGACAAACGAACGGCGGGCTGTGGGAGCGCGAGGCAGGGGATGACAAGGGGGGCGGCCGACACCGGAACCGACGCTCGGGACACGTTTCCCAAGCTTCTGGCGGAGCGTGCCCGGACCTGCCCCGACCGGCCGGCCTATCGCGAAAAGGAATATGGCATCTGGCAGACCTATGACTGGAGGCATGTCGCCACCCAGGTCCGGCTGCTGGCAGCGGGCTTGGCCGATCTCGGCTTCAAGCGCGGCGACAGGCTGATCGTGATCGGCGACAACCGGCCCCGGCTCTATTGGTCGATGTGCGCGGCACAGTCGCTGGGCGGCGTGCCGGTGCCGGTCTACCAGGATTCGGTGACCGACGAGCTCGCCTACGTCATCGAGCATGCCGGTGCGCGCTTCGCCCTGGCCGAGAACCAGGAGCAGGTCGACAAGCTCCTCGAGATCCGGAAGAAGGTGTCGTCGCTCGGCGTCATCATGTACGACGACCCGCGCGGCCTGCGCTATTACGAGGACCTGTTGTCCTACGACGCGGTGCAGGAGCGTGGCGCCCAGTTGCTGGCGGCGACGCCGGACCGGCTGTCGGCCGAGGTCGCCCAGGGGCAGGGCTCGGACGACGCCATCATGCTCTACACCTCGGGCACCACCGGCCGCCCCAAGGGCGCGGTGTTGAGCTATGACAACCTGGTGTGGGCTGCCCGCGCCGGCGCGGACTTCGACGGCCTCCGGGAAGGCGACGAGCTGCTGTCCTACCTGCCGATGGCCTGGGTGGGCGATCACATCTTTTCCTATGCCCAGGGCTACGTCGTCGGTCTGGTGGTGAACTGCCCCGAATCGGCCGCCACGGTGATGACCGACCTGCGCGAGATCGGTCCGACCTATTACTTTGCGCCGCCGCGCGTGCTCGAGAACCTGATCACCCAGGTCACGATCCGCATGGAGGACGCGAGCTTCCTCAAGCGCCGCATGTTCCAGTTCTTCATGACGATCGCCCGCAGGGTCGGACCGGCGCTGCTCGATCGCCGTCCCGTCGCCGCTTCCGACCGGCTGCTCTATGCGCTGGGCAATCTCCTGGTGTACGGGCCGCTCAAGAACACGCTGGGCATGAGTCGCGTGCGCGTGGCCTACACCGCGGGCGAGGCCGTCGGACCCGAGATCTTTAATTTCTACCGCGCGCTCGGCGTCAACATGAAGCAGCTCTACGGCCAGACCGAAGCTTCGGTGTTCGTCACCATCCATCCCAACGGCGAAGTCTTCTCCGACACGGTCGGCAAGGCGGTCTCCGATGTCGAGCTCAGGATCGCCGACTCGGGCGAAGTGCTCTACCGCAGCCCCGGCGTGTTCAAGGAGTATTTCAAGAATCCCGAGGCCACCAACGACACCAAGACGGAAGATGGCTGGGTGCATACCGGCGATGCGGGCTATCTCGACGAGCGCGGGCACCTGCGCATCATCGATCGCGCCCGCGACGTCGGCAAACTGAACGACGGCACGCTGTTCGCGCCGAAGTTCATCGAGAACAAGCTGAAGTTCTTCCCGCACATCAACGAGGCGGTGGCGTTCGGC
>DATHNU010000552.1:0-3933 GCA_035485695.1 Reyranella sp.
AGCCGATGCCCAGGATGACATCGGAGCGGTCGAGGAAGCTTCGCACCGCCTTCGGATAGGCCCGGCCGCCCGAACCCAGCGCCAGCGGATGGGTCTCGTCGAAGCAGCTCTTGCCCTCGAGGCTGGTGCAGACGGGAATGGCCAAAAGCTCGGCCAGTTCTTTCAACTCAGCATAGGCCTCGGCCCAATGCACGCCCTGGCCGGCATAGATCACCGGACGTTTGGCCGCCATCAGCACCTTGGCGGCTTCGGTCACTGCAGCGGGATCGGGTCCGTACTTAGTGACGACCACTGGCTCGTAGTTCAGCGGATCCGGCGCATCCTCGGCATAGGCGTCGGCCGGCAGCTCGACGATGACCGGCGAGCCACGGCCGTTGCGCAGGAGACTAAAGGCGCGGCGCATGATGTTGACGATTTCGCGACCGTTGGTGACCGGCTCGCTGTGCTTGGCGACATGCGCCATGGCAAGCGTCGAGTTGAAGTTGGGTGGCACGTGGGCGATGCGGCGCGGGTAGCCTTGCGGGATCACCAGCAGCGGGATCGATTCGCCGAAGGCCTGGGCGATGCCGCCATAGGCATTTTCCGAGCCGGGGCCGCTCTGCATGCAGAACACGCCCATCCGGCGACCCTTGGTGAGCCGTGACATGGCGTCGGCCATGTGCAGGCCGATGCGCTCCTGGCGCACGATGATGGGGCGGATATCGACCGCGGCGCAGGCCTCGATCAGGTGATTGACGGGATAGGCGAAGAGATATTCGACGCCTTCCTTCTTCAGAATGTCGGCGATCGCCGGGCCGGTCTTCATTTTGATCTCCTCCCAATCAAGACCCCGACTGTCGCTCTCCCCCTCCCCGCCTCCCCCGTCAGACGGGGGAGGTGCCCGAAGGGCGGAGGGGGAAGGCCACGCGGGTGTTACTTGTTCAATTCCTTCATCGCACTGTCGAGGCCGCCGAGCGTCAGCGGGAACATACGGCTGCTGGAAAGCTGCTGCAGGAGCTGGATCGACGGCGTGTAGCTCCAGTGCCGCTCGGGCACCGGGTTCAGCCACACCACGCTGCGGTAGGTGTCGACCATGCGCTGGATCCAGACCTGGCCGGCCTCCTCGTTCCAATGCTCGACCGAGCCGCCGGGATAGGCGATCTCGTAGGGACTCATCGAGGCGTCGCCGACGAAGATCACCTTGTAGTCGGGCGGATAGGTGTGCAGCAGCTCCGCGGTTGAGAAAGTGTCGACGTGGCGCCGCCGATTGTCCTTCCACAGCTTCTCGTAGAGGCAGTTGTGGAAATAGAAGAACTCGAGATGCTTGAACTCGGTGCGCGCCGCGGAAAACAGCTCCTCGCAGACGCGGATATGCGCGTCCATCGAGCCGCCGATGTCGAACAGCAGCAGGAGCTTCACCTTGTTGCGCCGCTCCGGGATCATCTTGATGTCGAGATAGCCCGCGTTGCGCGCCGTCGAGCGGATCGTGTCGGGCATGTCGAGCTCGACCTCGGCGCCCTCGCGCGCGAACTTGCGCAGGCGGCGCAGCGCGATCTTGATGTTGCGCGTGCCGATCTCGACCGTGTCGTCGAGGTTCTTGTATTCGCGCTTGTCCCACACTTTTACCGCTCGGCCCTCGCGGTTCTTGTCCTGACCGATGCGCACGCCCTCGGGATTGAAGCCGTAGGCACCGAACGGCGAGGTACCGGCCGTGCCGATCCATTTGCTGCCGCCCTGGTGGCGCTTCTGCTGCTCTTCCAGACGCTTCTTCAGCGTCTCCATGAGCTTCTCCCAGCCGCCCATCGCCTCGATCTGCGCCTTCTCCTCGTCGGTCAGCAGTTTCTCGGCGAGCTTGCGCAGCCATTCCTCGGGGATCTCCGCCGTCGCGCCCTCGGGCGGCAGCGCCTCGAGGCCCTTGAAGACATGGCCGAACACGCGATCGAACTTGTCGAGGTTGCGTTCGTCCTTCACCAGCACCGAGCGCGAGAGATAGTAGAAATTGTCGACGCTGTAGTCGGCGACGTGCTTGTCCATGGCCTCCATCAGCGCCAGGTACTCCTTGATGGAGACCGGCACCTTGGCCTGACGCAGCTCGAGGAAGAAGTTCACGAACATGGTCTCTCCTCAACCTCATGTTCCTCTCCCCCGCTGGGGGGAGAGGTTAGGTGAGGGGGTTGCACGACCTGTCGAAGCCCCCTCACCCAGCCTCTCCCCCTAGCGGGGGAGAGGAGCAAGACTATTGCCGCTGCTCCCGACGCGCCATGAAGGCCAGGCGCTCGAAGAGATGGACGTCCTGCTCGTTCTTGAGCAGGGCGCCGTGCAGCGGCGGGATGAGTTGCTTGGAATCCTTGGAGCGCAGCGCATCGGGCGACATGTCCTCGACCATCAGGAGTTTCAGCCAGTCGAGCAGTTCCGACGTCGAGGGCTTCTTCTTGAGCCCCGGCACCTCGCGGATGTCGTAGAAGATGTTGAGCGCCTCGCGCAGCAGGTTGCGCTGCAGCTCGGGGAAATGGACATCCACGATCTGGGTCATGATCTCGCGATCGGGGAAGCGGATGTAGTGGAAGAAGCAGCGGCGCAGGAAGGCGTCGGGCAGCTCCTTCTCGTTGTTGGAGGTGATCATCACCACCGGGCGCTGCACCGCCTTGATGACCTCCTGCGTCTCGTAGACGTAGAACTCCATGCGATCGAGCTCGAGCAGCAGGTCGTTGGGGAACTCGATGTCGGCCTTGTCGATCTCGTCGATCAAGAGCACCGGCCGCTCAGCCGCGGTGAAGGCATCCCACAGCTTGCCGCGCTTGATGTAGTGCTTGATGTCCTTGACCCGCTCGTCGCCCAGCTGGCTGTCGCGCAGGCGCGAGACCGCGTCGTATTCGTAGAGGCCCTGCTGGGCCTTGGTGGTCGACTTGATGTGCCATTCGATCAGCGGCGCGCCGATCGCCCTGGCGACCTCGTGCGCCAGGACGGTCTTGCCGGTGCCCGGCTCGCCCTTGATCAGCAACGGCCGCTGGAGCGCGATGGCCGCATTCACCGCCACGCGCAGATCGTCGCTGGCTACATAGGAGTCGGTACCGGTAAATTTCATGGTGCAAAATCCAGGTTCACAAGAGGCTAGGTCACCCTAGAGGCGGCCTTCCCCAGCAGCAAGGCCGCGGCCGCCCCTCAGCTTCCCGATTTCAGCCGCCCACTCTCACGATGAAATAGACGATGGCACCGGCGACGATCAGCAGCGACACCGCCAGGCGGCCCGAGGCGAAAGTGAGCACGGGCGCAGGCTTGCCCGAGGCGACGCACTCATCGAGCGGCTTGTGGCCGGTGAACATGGCGCCGATCAGATTCTGCCGTTTCCAAACGAGATAGAAGACTGCGGCCAGCACGTGCAGAGCGACCAGGATCAGCAGCACGTTCACCCAGAAATGGTGGAAGTGCGTGAAGCGGTCGATCCACTTGTCGGCGACCAGGCCGGAGAGCGGGCCGGTGACGGTGCCCGTGTCGGTGTCGGCGGAGAACAGGCCCGCGGCCACCTGGGCCAGCACCGCGAAGAGAAGCAACACGACCATGCCGCCGCCCACCGGATTGTGGCCGGCATCGTAGGTGCGTCGGCCGAGCAGCAGGTCCCGGAGGTAGGCGATGCACGCCATCGGGCCTTTGACGAAATCCGAGAAGCGGGCGGTGGTGCTGCCGACAAAACCCCAGGCGATGCGGAACAGCAGCAGGGTGAGGATCGCGTAGCCCGACCAGAAATGGAATTTCATCCAGTCGCCGCCGGCCCGCCCCGTGAAATACGACACCGTCAGCAGAACGACGAGCGTCCAATGGAACAATCGGACGGGAACATCCCAGACCCTGATCTTCTTGTCGGCCGTCTTCACCATTCTGTCTTTCTCCCCGCCGATCATGGCGACCACACGCAGTCGTGATAGGACGTTGCCGTCTGTCCTGTTCGCTTTGACG
>DATHNU010000553.1:0-4237 GCA_035485695.1 Reyranella sp.
GACCCAGAAAGGCAGCACGACCAGGGCGATGGCGACGAGACGGGTGCGGTTCTGCAGGCCGCGCATCCAGTGCGCCAGCGGATAGCCGATCAGCACATTGGCCACGGTGGCGATCAGCGCGATGCGCATCGTGTTGCCCAGCACGCGCAGATAGACCGGCGCCTCGAGCAGGCCTTGATAATGCTCGAGGGTGAAGCCCCGCCCCTTGTCCCAAAAGGCGAGGCCCAGCATGTAGGCGATGGGCGCGTTGAAGGCTATGACCATCAGCACCAGAAGCGGGGCGACGAAGCCGAAACCCGTGGAGCGGTTCATTAAGAGCCCTCGCCCGCGAAGCTGCTACAGCGTGGATACAACTCAAATTCCTCTCCCCCGCTAGGGGGAGAGGCCAGGTGAGAGGGCAACGACGTGCGCATCCCCCTCACCCAACCTCTCCCCCTAGCGGGGGAGAGGAGTCTGATTGGGTGATGTATCCACACCGTAGCAGCGAAGCGGGAGAAGTGACTGAAGGCCTGGCCGATGACCCCTCCGCCCGCTGCGCGAGCACCTCCCCTCGTAAGACGAGGGGAGGCACGCTGTGATCGATACGTCGTCATTACAGATTGAGCTTGAAGGCTTCCCACTTCTTGTTCACGGCCTCGCCGTTGTCCGCCCACCATTCGGCGTTCTCGAAATACTGCACGGCCTTGTTCTGCTTGCTGGTGGGGAACTGCCACAGCTTGTCCTTGGGCAGCAGCGCATCGAGATCCGGACTGGGGCCGGTGTAGGAGATCACCCCTGCGGCCTTGGCCTGGTTCTCCGGCAGCGACATCTCGTGCATGAGCTTGTAGGCGGCCGCCTTGTCCTCCGGCTTGGAGCCCTTGACGATGCCGAAGAAGGAAAGGTCGGCCTTGCCGCCCGCGAAGTTGAGGCCGAACGCCGGATCGCCGACGACCCTGCCCGACCAGCAGATCGAGTACTGCACCTCGTTGTCCTTCATGAGCTGCGGTGGCTGGGCCCCCGCCTTCCACCACACTGCGACCTCCTTCTTGATCTCGTCGAGCTTCTTGAAGGCCAGGTCGACGTCGAGCGGAAACAGCTTGTCGATCGGCACGCCGGCCGCCTGCACGGCGAACGGCAGGCAGTAGTGGGGAAAGTCGGGAAGGCAGCGCTTGCCCGGAAACGCCTTGATGTCGAAGAACTCGGTGAAGTTCTTGGGCTCCTTTACGCCGGCGCGCCACGCCATGATGGTGGAGAAATACTGGTAGCCAAAGGCGTACTCGGTCTTGGCCTCGGGAAACATCGCCGCCGGATTGACCGCGGCCCAGTCGATCGGCTCGATCAGGCCGAGCTTCTTGGCCTGCAGCACGACGCCCGAGCCCAGCTCGAACATGGTCGCGCTGGTCTGGCCGCTCTCGACCAGCGCGCGCAGCTTGCCGAGCGAGCTCGGGCTTTCGCGCACGACAGTGATGCCGGTCTTGGCTTTCAACGGGTCGATGTAGCCCACCTGGATCGAATCGCCGGACAGCCCGCCCGATTCGATCATGCGGATTTCCTTCGACTGCGCGCGCGCGCCGCCGGCGGTCAGGATGCTGAAGGCCGGCAGGCTCGCCGCCGCCGCTCCCACGAAAGTACGTCTCTTCATCGAAAACCCCCTTCTGTTCAAACCGGCCATATGTCGGCCGCCTCCCACGACACGGCGACGCGTTCGCCGGTGGCGAAGGCGCGCCCCACGAACGGAACCGCAGCGACCATCGGCGCGCCGGCGGCGCCATTCTCCAGGGCCAGATGATAGCGCACCATCTGCCCGAGATAGATCGCCTCGACCACGCGCGCCGTCTTGCCCATCGTGCCGACGGCGCCAATGCGCACCCGCTCCGGTCTCACCAGGCCGGTGCGGCCATCCGCGAGCCCGACGAAATTGGCGATGCCCAGGAACTCCGCAACGAAGCGGTTGGCCGGCCTGAGATAGGCCTCGGCCGGCGCCGCGACCTGCTGGGTGCGGCCCTTGTCCAGCACCATGATGCGGTCGGACAGCGACAAGGCTTCTTCCTGGTCGTGCGTGACCAGGATCGTGGTCACGCCCAGCGTGCGCTGCAGCTGCTTCAGCTCGACCTGCAGCTCTTCGCGCAGCTTGCGGTCGAGCGCGCCCAGCGGCTCGTCGAGCAGCAGGATGTCGGGCTTGAAGACGATGGCGCGGGCGAGCGCCACGCGCTGCTGCTGGCCGCCCGAGAGCTGCGACGGCCGGCGATCTTCCAGGCCTTCCAGGCGCACCAGCCTCAACGCGTCGAGCGCCTGAGTGCGCGCCACAGCGCCGCCGATCTTGCGAACGCCGAGTGGAAACAACACGTTCTCCAGCACGGTCATGTGCGGGAACAGCGCGTAGGACTGGAACACCAGGCCGATATTGCGCTCCTGCGCCGGTGCATCGGTGACGTCGCGGCCGCCGATGAAGATGCGACCCGCCGTCGGCCGGTTGAGACCGGCGATCAGCGACAGCAACGTCGTCTTGCCCGAGCCGCTCGGCCCCAGGATGGTGACGAACTCGCCCTGCGCGACCGCGAGGTCGACATTGTCCGCCGCCGCAACCGGACCGTAGCGCTTGCTCACGCCCTCGAGGCGAATGTCGCTCATGCGAGCGCCGCCATGGCGCGATCGGCGGCCGCCAAGGTCTCGTCGATGATGGCATCGTCGTGCGCGGTCGAGAGAAACCACGTCGTACGCTGGTTGACCCGTATACCCTGCTCCTGCAGGGCCGTATGGAACGCCAGCGCCATGTCGCGATCGCAGGCCGCCGAGTCGCGGTAATTCTTCGGCCCCGCTGCCTTCGTGAAGAATGTCTGGAAGATCGCGGGCAGGCCCTGCACCAGGACCGGCAGCCTGTGCTTCGCCGCGAGCGCCGCGAGGCCCTGCATCAGCCGCGTGCCCCTTTGCTCGAGGGCCCGATAGACCGCGCCATCATCCCGCTCCAGTTCGTCGAGCGCGGCCAGAGCCGCGGCCATGCTCTGGACGTTGCCGTTGTAGGTGCCGCCATGCATCACGCCCTTGTCGAGCAGGGTGTCCATGACATCGCGGCGCCCCGAAACCATCGCCAACGGAAAGCCTGCAGCGACCGCCTTGGCATAGATCGCGAGATCTGCCGTGACGCCGAAGAGGTGCTGAGCGCCGCGCAGTCCGACCCGGAAACCGGTAATGACCTCGTCGCAGATGAACAACGCACCCTGGGCGCGGCAGAGATCGCGCACGCCCGCGAGATAGCCTTCGCGCGGCGGGATCGCCCCGCCATTCACCATCATCGGCTCCATGATGACGGCGGCAATCTCGCCGGGATGGTGCTCGAAGGCGGCCGCGAGCGCGCCGAGATCGTTCCAGCCCGCAACCACGACATCGTCGAGGACACTTTTAGGCATGCCAGGCGAGCCGGCGACCGGAACCGGTGAGTCGGCCGGCCCCGCCTCGTTGAGCGGTGGCCGCGCGCTGATATAGGCCTGGTCGCTCCAGCCGTGATAATGGCCCTCGAACTTCACGATCTTGGTGCGGCCGGTGAAGGCGCGGGCGAGCCGCATGGCCATCAGCACCGCCTCGGTGCCGGAGGTGGCGAAGCGCACGACCTCGGCGCCTGGCAGCAGGCCGCATAGTCGCTCCGCAAGCTCGGTCTCGCGCAGGTGCTGACCGGCATAGACCTGGCCTTGAGTGAGCGATCGCGCGACGGCGTCGATCACCGGCTGGGGCGCATGGCCCAGAATGGCCGGCCCGTTGCCCAGCACGTAGTCGATATGGATATTGCCATCGATATCGTAGAGCCGGGCGCCCTCGCCGCGCTCGAAGAACAGCGGCACCGGCGTGCTCGCATAGCGCACATTGCTGCTGACGCCGCCGGCCAGGTGCTTCCTGGTCCGCTCGTAGAACGCGATCGACTTGGCGTAGCTGCGCATGGGCCCCATCCAGCAAAAACAATGCCTAGCGCCCGGTGCTTCGTCCATACTGACGGCCGCTTTCGATATGCTAGTTTGCGTCGTGAGGAGGATTTGATGGCCCAGCAACTCAGCAACCAACGCATCGCCTGGTTCAACGGCAAATTCATGCCCGAAGGCCAGGTCATGATTCCCTTCCGCGACCGCAGCTGGAAATACGGCGACGGCGCCTTCGACATGACGCGCACCTTCGAAGGCCAGCCTTTCCGCCTGAAGCAGCATATCGACCGCTTCTACCGCTCGCTGCGCTACCTGCAGATCGATCCCGGCATCGGACCGAAGGAGAT
>DATHNU010000554.1:0-2179 GCA_035485695.1 Reyranella sp.
CCTCAAGACCGGCCGCGACGTGGTGATCGCCGCCATGCTGGGCGCCGAGGAGTACGGCATCGGCACGGCCTCGCTGGTCGCCATGGGCTGCATCATGGTGCGGCAGTGCCATTCCAACACCTGCCCGGTGGGCGTCTGCACGCAGGATCCGAAACTGCGCGCCAAGTTCACCGGTACGCCCGAGAAGGTGGTCAATCTCTTCAGCTTCATCGCCGAGGAGGTGCGCGAGATCCTGGCCCAGCTCGGTTACCGCTCGTTGCTCGAGATCGTCGGCCGCTCCGACCTGTTGCGGCAGGTGAGCCGCGGCGCGCGTTATCTCGACGACCTCGACCTCAACGCGCTGCTGACGCGGCCCGACGGCGGCCGCGAGGCGGCACACAGCACGGTCAAGGGCCGCAACGAAGTGCCCGACACGCTCGACGCCCAGATGATCCGCGACGCCCAGCCGCTGTTCACCCATCGCGAGAAGATGCAGCTGCAGTACAGCGTGCGGAACACCCATCGCGCCGTGGGCACGCGGCTTTCGGCCATGATCACGCGCAAGTACGGCATGGCGGAGCTGCAGCCCGACACCGTGACGGTGCGGCTGCGCGGCACCGCCGGCCAGTCGCTGGGCGCCTTCGCCGTGCGCGGCCTCAAGCTCGAAGTGTTCGGCGACGCCAACGACTATGTCGGCAAGGGCCTGAGCGGCGGCACCATCGTGGTCAAGCCCACCGTCTCAAGCAAGCTGGTGCCCGAGCTGAACGCCATCATCGGCAACACGGTCCTCTACGGCGCCACCGCCGGCAAGCTGTTCGCCTGCGGCCGCGCCGGCGAGCGCTTCGCCGTGCGCAACTCCGGCGCCGACACGGTGGTCGAGGGCGTGGGCTGCAACGGCTGCGAATACATGACCGGCGGCACCGCGGTGATCCTGGGGCCGATCGGCGTCAACTTCGCCGCCGGCATGACCGGCGGCATGGCCTTCGTCTACGACCCCGAGAATCTCTTCACCCTCAAGGTCAATCCCGAGACCGTGAGCTTCCAGAGGATCGACCATCCGCATTGGGAAGCGGTGCTCAAGGTCCTGGTCGAGGAGCATGTCGCCGAGACCAAGTCGCCGCTGGGCGCCCGCCTGCTGAACGACTGGAACCGCTGCCTTGATCATTTCTGGCAGGTCGTCCCCAAGGAGATGCTGTCCCGCCTGCCGCAGCCGCTGACGACGGCGGAAGCCAAGCGGGCGTAACGGTTGCGCGACCCACTGACTCTGGCTCCTCTCCCCCGATAGGGGGAGAGGTTGAGTGAGGGGGTTGCGCACAGCCTTCGAAGCCCCCTCACCTAGCCTCTCGCCCTAACGGGGGAGAGGAACATGAGTATGAAACGTGAAGCGGACTGCCTACCTCCAGCTCGCGGCCGCGATCGTGCTGTTCGGGCTCTCTTTCCCGATCCTCAAGATCGGGCTGCGGGCCAGCACGCCGGTCTGGCTGGCGGCCGGCCGGGCGAGCCTGTCGGCGCTCACCGCCTTCGTGCTGCTGGCCGCGCTCGGGCGCCTGCGCTGGCCGCAGCGGGCCGACTGGCCGATCGTGCTGTCGGTGGGCGCCTTCCAGCTCACGCTCTATTTCACCTTCGCCAATATCGGCCTGCAGAGCGTGCCGCCGGGCCGCTCGGGCGTGCTGTCCTACACGGCCATGCTCTGGATGGTGCCGCTGTCGCTGCTGGTCGGCGAGCGCGTCGGCTGGCGCGCCCTGGCGGGCGTCGCGCTCGGCCTCGGCGGCATCGTCGTGCTGATCGATCCGACACGCTTCGACTGGTCCAACCGCGCCGTCGTCGCGGGCCATGGCTGGCTCCTGCTGGCCGGCTTCTCCTGGGCAGTCGCGATCCTGCATGCGCGACGCCATCGCTGGCGCGGCTCGCCGCTCGACGTGCTGCCCTGGCAGATGTCGGTGGCGACCGTGATGCTGTGGACGCTTGCCTTCCTCCTCGAGCCCGCGGGCTATCTCGACTTCGGCAAGGCCGACCTCTGGATCGCGCTCCTCTATATCGGCTCCTTCGCCGGCCCGGCCGGCACCTGGGCCGCCGTCTCGGTCGCCCGCGCCCTGCCGCCGATCACCGGGTCGCTCGGCATGCTGGGCACGCCGCTGGTCGGCATCGCCGCCTCGGCCGTCCTGGTCGGCGAACCCATCACCACGAGCCTGCTGCTCGG
>DATHNU010000555.1:0-5528 GCA_035485695.1 Reyranella sp.
CCCGAGGGGGCGGCGGTGGGCATGGTGGCGGACATGGCGGTGGACATGGAGGCCGGCGATGAGCGGTTTGGTGCTTAGACGCGGCCTTCTGGCGCCCGTTCTCGTGGCCGCGCTCGCCGCCCGTGCATCAGCGCAGCAGGCCGGCAAGACCCAGGGCTTTCCGACGGCCGACGCGGCGGCGACGGCGCTCACCGAGGCGGTGCGCAAGGACGACGACAAGGCGATCGCGGCCATGCTGGGCGAATGGTGGCGCGTCTTCGTGCCCAATCGCGAGCGCGATTTCGGTCGTGAGCGCACGCTCTTCCTCGCGGCCTGGGACGCCAGCCACAAGGTCAACATCGACGGCGACAGGGCCATCGTCGAGGTCGGCACGACCGGCTGGACCCTGCCGATTCCCGTCGTCAAAGACGGCGCGGAATGGCGCTTCGATTCCGAGGCCGGCATCGACGAGCTGGGCGCGCGCGAGATCGGCCGCGACGAGCTGGGCGCCATCCAGACCCTGCTCGCCATCGTCGACGCCCAGCGGGATTATGCCCAAATGGATCCGATGAAGACCGGGTCGCCGGTCTATGCCCGCCGGCTGAAGAGCCTGCCGGGAAAAAAGGATGGGCTTTTTTGGCCGGCCAAGCCGGGCGAGCCCGAGAGCCCGCTGGGCGAACTGGTCGCCAATGCACAGGATGACGGCATCGCCCCGGGCGGCCATTACGGCTACAATTTTCGCCTACTCTACGCCCAAGGGCCGGCGGCACCGGGCGGCGCGCTCAACTATCTGGTGAACGGCCGCATGTTGAGCTTCGCCGCCATCGCCTGGCCGGGCCATTACGGAGAGACGGGCATCATGACCTTCATGGTCAACCACGACGGCGTCGTCTATCAGCGCGATCTCGGACCCGAGACACGGCTGCTGGCGCCGGCGATCGCCAGCTTCAACCCGGAAACGGGTTGGGAGAAAGCGGATGTGACGCCTTGATCGGCGATGAAGCGGGAGAGTGAAATGATGAGAACCAGGATCCTTATGTTGCTCGTTGCGACGGGCTTGCTCGGCGGATGCGAGAACATGTCACCCGGCCAGAAGGGGGCGCTCACCGGTGCGGCCCTGGGCAGCGGCATCGGCCTGGTGGCCGGCGGCAGCTTCGGCACGGTGGTCGGCGCCGGCCTGATCGGCGGCGCGGCGGGCTACATCGTCGGCAACGCCGTCCAGTGACAGACAGACAGGGAATTCCGAGATGATCTCCAGATCCTTCGTGACCGCCGGCGCGCTGCTGCTCGTTGCGACCGCCGCCCAGGGACAGATGCCGCCGACCAACTTCGACCAGGCGGCCTACATCACCTGCAAGGAAGCGCATGCCATGCAGCCCGAGGCGCGCAAGACGCTGGCGATCTTCCTCGCCGAGCATGCCTCGCGCTATCACGGTGTGGCGATCCCGGACGGCCCTGAAGGCGCCCAGATCGCCTATCTCGTGCGCGGCGGCTGTACTTTGGCGCCCGACGCTTACCTGTTCACCGTCATCGACCGGGCGATCATCGCGGAGATGAGCAAGCTGCCCAAGCGGCAGTAAGCCCTTCGTCGCGGTCGAAGTCCGGCCGCCCGTGGTGCTATCCTCCAGGCAAAATATCGCTCGGAGGAAACCATGTGGGTCCGCAATGCCTGGTACGTCGCCGGCTGGCTGCCCGAGTTCGCGCCGGGCGCCATCCATGCGCGGACCATCATCGACCAGCCCATCGCGCTTTACCGCACCGCCGACGGCGGGCTGGCGGCGCTGGAGGATCGCTGCTGCCACCGGTTCGCGCCCCTCTCGATGGGCCGGCTGGAGGGCGACGACCTGCGCTGCATGTATCATGGCCTGAAGTTCGCCCCCGACGGGCGCTGCATAGAAATTCCCGGCCAGAAGCTCATCCCGCAGAGCGCCTGCGTGCGCCGCTACCCCGTCGCCGCGCGCGGCAGCTGGGTCTGGGTGTGGATGGGCGATGCGGCAGCCGCAGATTCGGCCGCGATCCCGCCCTCGCTGGCGCTCGACGATCCAGGCTACCGGCTGAAAGCGGGCCATCTCGACTACGCCGCGCACTACCTCCTGATCGACGACAACCTCCTCGATCTTTCGCACCTGTCCTTCGCGCACGAGAAGACCCTGGGACTCGACATGCCGCAATGGGCCGACGAGCGGCCGCGCATGCTGCCGCTCGAGCGCGGCCTGCGCGTGCAGCGCTGGCTCACCGATCACGCGCCGCGCGGCTTCCTGAGGAAGACGGTCGGCGAGCGCGCGGACGTGTGGAATTCCTACGACTTCATCTTTCCCGGCGTTTTCCTGCAGCGCACCAGCTTCTATCCGGCGGGAACCGCCCAGCAGAGCGGCGGTGGCGAACCCGATCGGCCGCCGCTCTTCCATCGCATCGACGAGCAGGCGGTGACGCCGGTTTCGGCGCGTACCTCGCGCTACTTCTACGCGGCCGGCGCGCGCGCGAGCGACATCGCGGGTGACAAGCTCGATCGCCTGTTCGCCGTCACCCATACGGCCTTCGGCGAGGACAAGGCGCTGATCGAGGGCCAGCAGAAGCTGATCGACCTCGATCCACACCGCAACATGCTGCCGACCAGCATGGATGCCGGGCCGACGCGGTTCCGCCGCCTGGTCGAAGGCTTGCTAGCCTCGGACGGCGCTCAGCCGGTGGGCGTCAGGTCAGCTTGACCATGATGAGCTTGGCATAGGCCGGGCGCGTCGCCAGCCGGTCGTACCAGGCCCGCAGGTTCTTGAGCGCCGGGCGCTCGATGTCGAGGGCGGACCAGCGATGGACGAAGCAGCCGACCGGGATGTCGCCCATGGTGAAATGCTGGCCGGCGACATAGCGGCGGTCGGCGAGATGCGCGTCGAGCCGGCCGAACAGCTTGCCGGCCTCCTCAGCTGCTTTCTTGATGGCCGCCATGTCGCGTTTCTCGGCCGGCGTGCGTACCAGGCCCCAGAACACCACGCGCATGCTCTCGGAGAGGGTGCTGAGCTGCCAGTCCATCCAGCGGTCGGCCTCGCTGCGCTGGCCGGGATCGTTAGGCCACAGGGTGCCCGCCGCGTATTTGGCCGAAAGGTAGCGCACCGCCGAGTTGCTCTCCCAGATCACCTTGCCGCCGTCGTCGATGGTCGGCACGACGCCGTTGGGATTCATGTCGAGGTACCATTTCTGGTCGTTGCCGCCGAAGGCGCCGCCCACGTCGGTGCGCTCGTAGGCGATGCCGCATTCGTCGGCGGCCCACAGCACTTTCATCACGTTGATCGAATTGGAGCGTCCCCAGATCTTCATGGCTCTTCTTCCCCCGCTCTCAGCATTGCCATTCCGTCGTGCCGTCGCCGATCCGCAGAAGCTGCTTCGTCTTGGGATCGTCGCCGGGCTGCGGCGAGACTCCCTCGAACCGCACGCTCGAGTCGTCGATCCAGACCGGCTTGGGCCGCAGGAACGAATTCGGGCCGGCACCGGCGCAAGCCGGCATCGTCGACACTTCGATCACCTTCGGCGGATCGGCAGTCATGTCGACGACGTTGAGTTCCACGCCGTTCATCAGGTTGGATTGCAAGGCCACGGCCCGGTGGCCCGATGGCGACAGCACCGGCAGGGCCGCCAGCTGCGTCGTGCGACCGTCGCGCTCCGCGATCAGGTAGGCCATGCCGTCTTCGTAGAGACCGACATTCACGACGTAGTAGCCGAGCGCGGGCCACCAGGCTGCCAATCGGTGCTTGCGGAATCGATCGGCCTCGCAGGCGGATTGATCGTCGCAATCGGTGATTTTCAGGGTCCGGTTTCCCTGCAGCTTGAGCCTCAGGATCGGGCCTTCGCGAAAAGCCCGGTCGGGGATTGCGGCCAATGAAGCTGCCTCGGACGGGTCAGCCGCTTTGGCGCCTTTGGGTGCCGTGCAACAAGGCTGGTTCTCGATCGTCATTTTCGAGCCCCACAGCAAGCCTTTCGAGGGTATTGCCGTACGCTCACCTGTCTGCGCCTGCGAGGGCGCGGCCAGGAGCAAGGCAACGACGGTGAGGACTGGCCGCAACATCGACATTCCCATGGTCCTAGTGCGCTGCCGCCCAGTTATCGCCGACGCCGGTATCGACCACCAGCGGCACCGAGAGCGTGGCGGCGCCTTCCATGACCTTGCGCGCGACGTCCTTGGTCTTGTCGATCTCCTTGTCGGGCACCTCGAACAGGAGCTCGTCGTGGACCTGCAGCAGCATGCGGCCCTTGAGCCTGGCGGCCTTGAGCGCGGCCGGCAGGCGGATCATCGCCCGCTTGATGATGTCGGCGGCGCCGCCCTGCAGCGGGGCGTTGATCGCCGCGCGCTCGGCGAAGGCGCGCATGCCCTGGGCCTTCTCGTTGATGTACTTCAGATGGACCTTGCGGCCGAACGGCGTCTTCACGTAGCCGTGTTTGCGCGCGTATTCCTTGGTCGTCTCCACGTAGTCGCGGATGCCGGGATAACGCTGGAAGTACTTGGCGATGTATTCGCGCGCCTCCTGCTGGCCGATGCCGAGCTGGTTGGCGAGGCCGAAGGCCGAGATGCCGTAGATGATGCCGAAGTTGATGGCCTTGGCGCGCCGCCGCACCAGAGGGTCCATGCCCTTGACCGGCACGCCGAACATCTCGCTGGCGGTGATGGCATGGATGTCGTCGCCGCGCGCGAATGCCTCCTTGAGCGACGCGATGTCGGCCACGTGGGCCAGCAACCTGAGCTCGATCTGCGAATAGTCGGCCGACAGGAGCTTGTTGCCCGTCTCGGCGATGAAAGCCTGACGGATCTTGCGGCCCTCCTCGGTGCGCACCGGGATGTTCTGCAGGTTGGGATCGGTCGACGCGAGTCGGCCGGTCGCCGCCCCGGTCATCTGATAGGAGGTGTGCACGCGGCCGGTCTTGGCGTCGAGCTCGCGCACCAGCGCATCGGTGTAGGTTCCCTTGAGCTTGGAAATCTGCCGATGCTCCATGATCTTAACCGGCAGCGCATGACCCTGGGCCGCGAGGTCCTCCAGGATGCTGACATCGGTCGCCCATGAGCCGTTCTTGTTGCGCTTGCCGCCCGGCAGCTTCTGCTCGTCGAACAGGATCTCGCCCAGTTGCTTGGGCGAGCCGACATTGAAGGGCCGGCCGGCGAGCTTGTGCAGTTCCTGCTCGAGCTCGAGCATCCGCTTCTCGAACTCGGCCGACAGCGTGCGCAGGCGCGGCGCGTCGATCTTGATGCCCGCCGTCTCCATGCCGAGCAGGACCGGAATCAGCGGCCGCTCGATCGTCTCGTACAGGCCGACCATGTGCTCGCTGGCCAGCCGCGGCTTGAAACGCGCCCACAGCTGCATGGTGACGTCGGCGTCCTCGGCCGCATAGTCGCGCGCCTTGTCGATCGGCACCTTGTCGAAGCTCACCTGCTTGGCGCCGCTGCCGGCGACGTCGGAGAACTTGATGGTCTCCTGGCCGAGATAGAGCTTGGCCAGATCGTCCATGCCGTGATTGTGCTTGCCGGCGTCGAGCACGAAGGACAGCAGCATCGTGTCGTCGACCGG
>DATHNU010000556.1:0-2632 GCA_035485695.1 Reyranella sp.
CGATCATGTCGACCCAGCCGCCGTAGTAGCCGGCGAGCCCGCCCAGGACCAAGGCGAGCGCGAACGACAGGGTGATGCCGATCAGGCCGATGGTGAGCGAGATGCGCGCGGCATAGACGATGCGGCTGAACATGTCGCGGCCCAGGCGATCGGTGCCCAGCCAAAAGAAGTGTCCGCCCTTGGGGGGACAGACGAAATGGAAGCTGCCCTCGATCAGGCCCCAGAATTCGTAGCTGTCGCCCAGGCAGAAGAAACGCAGCGGCATCGGCTTGCTCGGATCGGGGGTGTAGACGCGCTGCAGCGTTTCGAGGTCGCGCGTGGTCTTGTGTCCGTAGACGAACGGCCCGAGGAAGCTGCCCTCGTGAAACAGGTGGACCTGCTGCGGCGGGGCGAAGATGTAGGCGGAGTTGCGGGTGTTTAGGTCGTAGGGCGCGATGAATTCGCTGATCACGGTCGAGAGATACATCAGCGCCAGGAAGACCATCGACACGACGGCCGGCCGGTGGCGGCGGAAACGCCACCACATCAGCTTCCACTGGCCCGCCATGTAGTACTTTTCCTGCTCGGCGGTCAGGCGCTCGGCGACGTAGGGATCCCACGGCTCGCGATTGACGTAGTGCTCGGCGCGGCGCTTCGGGGCGTCGGGGGTGGGCGTGGTCGTCCGGTCGGTCATGACGGTCTCACTTTTCCGGCCCTACTTCTCTGAACTGGCGCCGAAGCGGATGCGCGGATCGAGCGCCGCGAGCGCCAAGTCGGAGACCAGCATGCCGACCACGGTGAGCGTCGCCACGAACAGCAGGAAGGTGGCGGCGAGGTTGACGTCCTGGGTTTTCAGCGCGCCCAAAAGCATCGGTCCGGTGGTCGGCAGCGACAGCACGACCGAGACGATGACCGAGCCCGAGATCACCTCGGGCAGCAGCCCGCCGATGTCGGCCACGAACGGGTTGATGGCGTGGCGCAGCGGGTACTTGATCAGCAGCTTCATCGGCGACAGGCCCTTGGCTCGGCCGGTGACGACATACTGCTTCTGCAGCTCATCCAGGAGGTTGGCGCGCAGCCGGCGGATCATGCCGGCGGTGCCCGACATGCCGATGACGATCACCGGGATGACCAGATGCTGCATCACCGACCAGGCCTTGCCCAGGCTCATCGGTTGCTCGATGTACTCGGGGTCCATCAGGCCGCCGATCGACAGGCCGAAATAGACCTTGCCGACATAGAGCAGCACCAGCGCCAGCAGGAAGTTGGGGATCGAGAGGCCGACGAAGCCGATGAAGGAGGCGACGTAATCGCCCAGCTTGTACTGGTGGGTGGCGGCATAGACGCCGATGATGAACGACACGATCCAGATGAAGGCGATGGTGCAGGTCTCCATCACGATGGTGAGCGCGATGCGCTCGCCGATCAGGTCGGCCACCGGCACGGTGTCCTGGCAGCTGAGGCCGAAGTCCCAGCGGAAGATGCCCGAGATCCAGTGCAGGTAGCGCTGCCACAGCGGCAGGTTGAGGCCGTACATCTGGCGCAGCTCGTCGGCGCGCTGCATGGCGTCGGGATCGCCGCGCGACAGCAGCTCGTCGATCTGCGAGGTCACGCAGTCGCCCGGCGGCAGGTCGATTATGAAGTAGACGAGCGCGCTGATGATGAACAGGGTGGGAATCATCAGCAGGATGCGGCGGGCGACGTAACGCAGCATGATGCCTCAATTCCCCTGTTTCTCTGCTGGCCGTGTAACACGCACGAAGTGCCCGGGCGACGTCTCGGTCCAGAAAAGCGGGTTCCGGCCGGTGTCGCGGAACGGCTCGGGCCAGGCCGACGGATCGGACGCCTTGCCCTCCATCAGCGCACCGAGATCGAGCCGCGCGTCGGGATCGGGCATCGGCACCGCCGATAGCAGCGCCTTGGTATAGGGATGCAGGGGATTGCGGAACAGCTCGCCCGACGGCGCCAGCTCGACAAGGCGGCCGGCGCACATCACGGCGATGCGGTCGGCGATGTAGGCGACCACGGCGAGGTTGTGCGAGATGAACAGGTAGGTGAGGCCGAGCTGCTTCTGCAGGTCCTTCAGGAGATTGAGGACCTGGGCCTGGATCGACACGTCGAGCGCCGACACCGGCTCGTCGCAGATCACCATGTCGGGCCGGAGCGCCAGCGCGCGGGCGATGCCGATCCGCTGGCGCTGGCCGCCGGAGAAGGAGTGCGGGTAGCGGCTGAGATGGCGGCGGTCGAGGCCCACCATCTCCATCAGCTCGCTCACCATCTCGCGGCGATAGGCGTCGTCGCCGATTTTGTGGATCTTCAGCGGCTCGACCAAGATGTCGTAGACGGTCATGCGCGGGTTGAGCGAGCCGAACGGGTCCTGGAAGATGAATTGCAGCTTGGTGCGGAAGCGGTCGAGGTCGCCGCCGTCGAGCGACAGCACGTCGATCTTGCGGCCCCAATCGTCGTAGACGATGCGGCCCGCTCCATAGTCGGAGGAGTCTTCGTTGGGATCAGCGGAGACGCCGCGCATGAGAATCTTGCTGAGCGTGGTCTTGCCGCAGCCCGATTCGCCCACCAGCCCCAGGCACTCGCCGCGCTCGACATCGAAGCTCACGTCGTTGACGGCGCGGATCTTGCGCGTCGTGCCGCCGCC
>DATHNU010000557.1:0-3601 GCA_035485695.1 Reyranella sp.
AGACCGCCAAGAAGATCGCGGGCGGCCGCAACGCGCCGATCAACCCGCTGGACGGCCGCGATTTCCCCGACCATGCGCTCTACAACGGCGAGCCGTGGTTTCTGCCCATGATCGGCGCCTGGTACCGCACGCGCGACTGGATCGACCGCCGGCTGGCGGCGTGATGTCCGCCCTGCCCGTCACGCTGGAAGACGTCCAGCGCGCCGCCGCGCGCATCGGCGGCGCGGTCGTGCACACGCCCTGCCTCCGGAGCGAGACGCTGTCGCGCATCGCCAAGGCCGACATCTGGATCAAGTTCGAGAACTTGCAGTTTACCGCCTCGTTCAAGGAGCGCGGCGCGCTCAACACCTTGCTGCAGCTCACGCCCGACGAACGAAAGCGTGGCGTCATCGCCATGTCGGCCGGCAATCACGCCCAGGGCGTGGCCTATCACGCCGGCCGGCTCGGCATTCCCGCCACCATCGTCATGCCGTCCTTCACGCCCAACACGAAGGTCGAGCACACGCGCGGCCATGGCGCGCGCGTCGTCCTGCACGGCGACACCCTGGCCGAAGCCGGCACCGAGGCGCATCGGCTCGCGGCGGCGGAGAAACTGGTGTTCGTGCACCCGTACGACGATCCGCGCATCATCGCAGGCCAGGGCACGATCGCACTCGAGATGCTGCAGGACGTACCGGAGCTCGACACGCTGGTGGTTCCGGTGGGCGGCGGCGGCATGATCGCGGGCTGCGCCGTCGCGGCGCGCGGGCTGAAGCCCGACCTGAAGGTGATCGGCGTCGAATCGGCCGGCTACTCGGCGATGCACCAGCTGCTGGCCGGCGAGCCGGTGACGGTGGGGGGCGACACCATCGCCGAGGGCATCGCCGTGCGCGACATTGGCAAGACGCCGCTCGCCATCGCCCGCGCGCTAGTCGATTGCGTGCTGACGGTCGACGAAGTGGCGATCGAGCACGCCATCGCCCTCTTCCTCGAGGTTGAGAAGACGGTGGCCGAGGGCGCCGGCGCGGCGGGACTGGCGGCCCTTTTGGCCCATCCGCGGCATTTCACCGGCCGCAAGGTCGGGCTCGTGCTGTGCGGCGGCAACATCGACACCCGCTTGCTCGCCTCGGTCCTGCTGCGCGGCCTGGTGCGCGACGGCCGCATCGTCCGTCTGCGGCTCATGATCGGCGACCTGCCGGGCCAGCTCGCACGGGTCGCCGGCCTGATCGGCAAGGCCGGCGGCAACATCGTCGAAGTGCAGCACCAGCGCCTGTTCGGCGTCGTGGCCAAGGCCACCGAGCTCGACGTCACCGTGGAAACCCGCGGGCGCGATCACATGCGCGAGCTGGTGACGGCGCTGGAAGCGGAGGGTTTCAAGGTCCGGGTGCTGGAGGGCGCGGAGGCCTAAACCTCAGAGCGCCGATGCAATGTCGGTATGGATGAAGTCGTTGCCGATAAACAGCAAAGGCTCACTCAACGCCTTCGCCAAGGCGTAAGCGCAGCAGTCGCCGAAATTGAGCCGCGCCTTCGATGGCTGGCCACGACCAAAGCGACGGAACCCCTCTCTTGCCAAGGTGAGCTGGTCCGCGTCAAAAGCCACGACTTCGATCGAGAAAGCCTCGAGCAGCCTGTCGAGAGCAGGACGTGCGGTTGTCGGCCGCCGGCTTTCGAGGACGATCGCCGCTTCCAGAACCGATACTGCCGAAACGAAGCGCTGTTCGTCTCTCTCCACGGCGGCCGCCAGCGCGTCGGCCGAGGACTCCGCCTCGATCAGCGCGACGATGGCCGACGTATCGATCACCATCAGTCGAAATGACCCCGATCGTTATAGCCGACGATCTCATCGGCCGTGCCTGTCGCGGCAAGCCGACCCGCCGCGTAGTCCTTCTGAATCCGGTGGAGGGTGGCCATCGTGTCGATATGCCGTCGACCCTCGGTCGGCTGGAGGCGAAGCAGCTCACGGCTCACGGCATCGTCCACCACCTCGGTGAGCCCTTTTCGCGTGAGCTTTGCGAGGCGACGGACCTTGTTCACGGTGACAGCGTTTTTGATACTCAATCCCACGGGATCCGCCTTTCTAGATGTCTAGACATAGGATAACACCACCATTTCGGCAATGGTCGCCAATGAGAGTGCGGGCTAAAAGACCCGCCATGTCCGCCGCCGCCCGCTACGTCCCCTCGCCTACCCCCGACCTCGCTCGCATCGAACGGGCGCTGATCTCCGTCTCCGACAAGGAGGGCCTGGTCGGGCTCGGCAAGGCGCTGGCGGCGCACGGCATTGAAATCCTGTCGACCGGCGGCTCGGCCAAGGCGCTGCGCGACGCCGGGCTGAAGGTGGTCGAGGTGAGCGACCACACCGGCTTCCCTGAGATCATGGACGGTCGCGTGAAGACCCTGCAGCCCGCGATCCATGGCGGCATCCTGGCGCGCCGCACCGACGCCGGCCACAAGAAGGCGATGAGCGATCACAAGATCGCCGGCATCGACCTCGTGGTGGTGAATCTCTATCCGTTCGAGGCGACGGTGGCGCGCGGCGCCGACTTCCCGACCTCGGTAGAGAACATCGACATCGGCGGACCCGCGCTGATCCGCGCCTCGGCCAAGAACCACGACTTCGTCACCGTGGTCGTCGATCCGGCCGACTATGCGGCGCTGATCGCCGAGCTCGGCGCCAACAACGGCGCCACCACGCTGGCGCTCCGCCGCAAGCTCGCCGCCAAGGCCTATGCGCGGACCGCTGCCTACGATTCGGCAATCGCCGCCTGGTTCGCCAAACAGGAGGGCGAGACCTTCCCCGAGCGGCTGACTCTCTCGGCCGAACGTGTACAGACCTTGCGCTATGGCGAGAATCCTCACCAGCAGGCGGCGTTCTACTCCGACGGCAGCCAGCGACCGGGCGTTGCCACCGCGCGCATGGTCCAGGGCAAGGAGCTTTCCTACAACAATATCGGCGACACCGAAGCGGCCTACGAATGCGTGGCCGAGTTCAGCGGTCCCGCCGTCGTCGTCGTGAAGCATGCCAATCCCTGCGGCGTCGCCGTCGCCCACGACCAGTACAGCGCCTATCTCAAGGCCTATGAATGCGACCCCGTGTCGATCTACGGCGGCATCGTTGCCCTCAACACCACGCTGGAGGCGAGAACCGCGGAGGATCTGGCGAAACGTTTCCTCGAAGTCGTGATCGCGCCCGACGCTACCAAGGAAGCACTGGCCGTGCTGGCCAGGCGACAGAACGTTCGCGTGCTGCTGGCCGGCACCCTGCCCGATCCGTCGAGCGCGGGCATGACCTTGAAGAGCGTAGGCGGCGGTTATCTGTTGCAGACCCGCGACAACGGCCACGTGAAGAAGAGCGACCTCAAGGTCGTGACCAAGCGCGCGCCGACGCCGCAGGAGATCGACGACATGCTGTTCGCCTTCACCGTATGCAAGCACGTGAAATCAAACGCCATCGTCTATGCCAAGAACGGCGCCACGGTGGGCGTGGGCGCGGGCCAGATGAACCGCCGCGATTCCTCGCGCATCGCCGCCATCCGCGCCGCCGAAGCGGGCGTGCTGGCGGGACTGAAGGAAAGCCCGGCCGTCGGCAGCGTCGTGGCCTCGGACGCCTTCTTCCCCTTCGC
>DATHNU010000558.1:0-2296 GCA_035485695.1 Reyranella sp.
AAGCTAGATCACGCCGATCCATTCGAGCAAGCGGTGCATGCTGCCGTACTACCTTTACGGTTTGACCTGTTCTCCCGCATTCATGCCCACCATGTAGGTCGACGGCACCACGCTCTTCACCGACTGCGCGCGCTTGGCGAGCCAGTAGGCCTGGGCCGGCGGCACCGAGCCGAACTGCCGATCGACTCCCAGCTTCTGGGCGGCGTCCATCGGCCAGTTGGGATTGTACAAAAGCTCGCGGGCGAGCGCGATCAGGTCGGCCCTGCCCTCGCGCAGGATCTGCTCCGCCTGGTCGGCATGGACGATCAGCCCGACCGCCATGCTCATGATGTCGGCGTCCTTGCGCAGGCGCTCGGCGTAAGGCACCTGGTAGCCGTAGGTCACCGGGCCGGCGCTCACCACCGGCGAGCCGCGCATGCCGCCCGAGCTGCAGTCGATCACGTCGACGCCCTTGGGCTTCAGGATCCTGGCCAGCGCCACGCTCTGGTCCGGTCCCCAGCCCGAATCGTCCTCGACCGAGAAGCGCACGAACAGCGGCTTATTGGCCGGCCAGTGGGCGCGCACGCTTTCCACCACTTCGATGCAGAAGCGCATGCGGTTCAGTTCGCTGCCGCCATACTCGTCGTTGCGCACGTTGGAGAACGGCGAGAGGAACTGGTGGATCAGGTAGCCGTGCGCGGCATGGATATCGAGCACGTCGAAGCCCGCCTCGTTGGCGCGCCGCGCCGCCTGGCCCCAGCGTTCTACCACTTCGGGGATCTCGGCGCGTGTGAGTGCGCGGGGCGTTGGATCCGTCGGCGGCGCATTGATGCCGCTCGACGACACCAGCTCCCATTGCTCCCAGTCGTCGATCTCGGGCGATTGTTTCAGCGGCGCGCCGCCTTCCCACGGCCGGAAGCGCCGCGCCTTGCGACCGGAATGGCCGAGCTGGATGCCGGGCACCGAATTGTGCAGGCGGATGAAGTCGACGCAGCGCTTGAGGCCGGGCACGAAGGCGTCGTCCCAGATGCCGAGATCGCCCACCGTGCCGCAGCCGCGACGCTCGACCTTGGTCGATTCCATGATCACCAGCCCTGCCCCGCCGGCGGCGTAGCGACCGGCGTTCATCAGGTGCCAGTCGGTGGCGAAGCCTTTTATCGCCGAATATTGGTGCATCGGCGCCACCACCACGCGGTTCTTGAGCGTCACGTCGCGCAGGGAAATCGGTTCAAACAGCAGCGGCTGCGCCATGCACAATCCTCTCGTATAATCCCGCCATGCCCGCCGTGAACCACGACCGCTACGACGACCTCTACCTGCGCAAGATCCTGCGCGACAGCAAGACTATCGCCATGGTCGGCGCCTCGGCCAACTGGAATCGTCCGAGCTATTTTGCGATGAAGTATCTGCTGGACCGCGGATACAAAGTGATCCCGGTCAATCCCGCCGCAGCCGGCCGGGAGATCATGGGCCAGAAGGTCTACGCCTCGCTCGCCGAGCTGCCGCAGAAGGCCGACATGGTCGACATCTTCCGCAACTCGGAGGCGGCCGGCCCGATCACCGACGAGGCGATCGAGCACGGGGCCAAGGTCGTGTGGATGCAGTTGGGTGTGCGCAACGAGGAAGCGGCAAAGCGCGCCGAGGCAGCCGGGCTGAAGGTGGTGATGAACCGCTGCCCCAAGATCGAGCACTCAAGGCTGGCCGGCACCATCGAGTGGCACGGCATCGCCAGCGGCGTCATCAGCAGCAGGAAACGGGCGCTCTAGCGATGTCCTCATCGACCGAGTACGCAGTCTTTACCGAGTTCTCGCCCGATACCAAGCCGACGAAGCCGGGCTGGAACCGGCGCGTCTTCACCGACACCGACGCCCGCAAGGGCACCGCCATCCAGTGCGACTTCACGACCGGAATCGTGACCCTGACGCCAGGCGCCTATCACATTTCCGGTCTCTCCATGGTCGCCTACTTCACCAGCGACGACCCGCCCGAGACGATCGTCACGCGCTCCCCCGCTTCGGCGGGATATTGTCGGCTGCGATCCTTCGATCCCGACGCCGCCGTTGATCCGGCGAATCTTCGCGAGCTGCCCAATAGCGATCCCGGCATCATCTGCATCGGCAGCCCGAGCACGGCCAACCTCGTGCCCAGCCTGTTCGAAACCGTGTACGAAACCGACAAGCCGGCGCAGATACTGCTGGAGCATCAATCGGGATCGAAGCCGGAGCAGATCTACCTGCGGGTCTTCGTTCAAAATTCCAAATGGCACGCGTTCGCCCGGATCAGCATCCGGGGACTCTGAGCAAAGCGCGCGTCAGAG
>DATHNU010000559.1:0-2604 GCA_035485695.1 Reyranella sp.
CCAAATTGCCGCCCGGCACTTGGCGATTGGCCTCCGACACCGCGCCGGTTTCGCCGACCGATGCCGCCGTCGCGATCGGCCTCGGCACCTGGCGCTTCGAGCGCTATCGCTCGAAGAAGGGCAAGGCGGGCGCCAAGATCATCTGGCCGCAGGGCGCCGACAAGGCGCGCGCCACGGCGATCATCGAGTCGATTTTCATGGCGCGCGACCTCATCACTACGCCGTCATCCGACATGGGACCGGCCGAGCTTGCGGAAGCGGCCCAGGCGCTCGGCAAAGCGCACAAGGCCAAGGTCAGGGTGATCGTGGGCGACGATCTCCTGAAGCAGAACTATCCCATGGTGCATGCCGTCGGCCGCGCCAGCAGCCGCGCGCCGCGGCTGATCGACCTCACCTGGGGCCGTGAGAGCGATCCCAAGGTCACGCTGGTCGGCAAGGGCGTGTGCTTCGATACCGGCGGCCTCGACCTCAAGCCCGCCTCCGGCATGCTGAACATGAAGAAGGACATGGCGGGCGCGGCGACCATGATGGCGGTCGCCGCCATGGTGATGGCGACCAGGCTGGCGGTGCGCCTGCGCCTGCTGGTGCCGGCGGTCGAGAACAGCGTGTCAGGCAACGCCTTCCGGCCGCTCGACGTGGTGCCGACGCGCAAGGGCATCACCGTCGAGATCGGCAACACCGACGCCGAGGGACGGCTGATCCTGTGCGATGCCCTGCACGAGGGCGCTTCCGAGAACCCGACGATGATGATCGATTGCGCCACGCTGACCGGGGCTGCCCGCGTGGCGCTGGGCACCGACCTGCCGGCGCTGTTCTGCAACGACGACACGCTGGCCAATGAGCTTCTGGCCACCGGCACCGAAGTCGCCGAACCGGTGTGGCGCCTGCCGCTGTTCGCCGGCTACCGCCGCATGCTCGACAGCAAGGTGGCCGACATCAACAACGCGCCCAACGCGCCGTTCGGCGGCGCCATTACCGCGGCGCTCTATCTGAAGGAGTTCGTGCCCGACGAGGTGCCGTGGGCGCATTTCGACATGATGGCCTGGAACAACATGACCCGCCCCGGCCGCCCCGAAGGCGGCGAGGCCCAGGCTGCGCGCACGATCTTCACGACGATCGAGAAGCGGATTGGCAAGGCGGCCTGACGACAAAGCAAACCTCATCCTGAGGAGCCGCGCGAAGCGTGGCGTCTCGAAGGATGGGCAACAGTCGTGATGTATCCCATCCTTCGAGGCGCACGCCTGCGGCGTGCTCCTCAGGATGAGGCGGTTTTTGCGGCGAGCAAGTCGGGATCAATACCCAATCTTCGGATCTATGCGATGCAGCAGCTCGCCGCCGCTGCGCAGGCGCTTGATGTTCTCGATCACGCCGGGCGAGGCCGTGCGCGGGTTGGTGGCGCCGGCGATGTGCGGCGTCACCTGCACCTTGGGATGCGCCCAGTAGGGATGATCGCCCGGCAATGGCTCCTGGTTGAACACGTCGAGCGCGGCGCCGCTCAGATGACCTGAGTCGAGCGCCGCCAGCAGCGCCTCGTCCACCACATGCCCGCCGCGCGCCATGTTGATGACGTACGCACCCTTCGGCAGCGACGCAAATGCCCTGTCATCCAGGATGCCGCGCGTCTCGCGCGTGAGCGGCAGCACGTTGACCAGGATGTCGCTCTCGGCCAGCAGGCGCTTGAAGCCGTCGGCGCCGTGAAAGGTCTTTATGCCCGACAGGTTCTTGGCCGTGCGGCTCCATCCCGCCACGGGAAAGCCCAGTGCCGCGAATTTCTTTGCCGTGTCCTGGCCGATCGTGCCCAGCCCCAGGATGCCGATGCGGCGATGAATGGTGTCGACGAAATCCTCGACCTTCCATTTCTTGGCCCGCTGGCTCGCGGCGTACTTGTCGATGTCGCGATGATGCCGCAGCGCCCAGTAGAGCGCGTACTCGCTCATCTGGCCGATCAGCCCGTCATCCATGATGCGCGTGATCGGCACATGGGCCGGCAGCTTGTCGTCGCTCAGCAGGTGATCGACGCCCATGCCCAGCGAGACGATCAGCTTGAGGTTGGGAAAGGACGCGAGCAGGCCGGGTGCCGGCTTCCAGGCAAGGGCCACCTCGATGCCGGCTTTGTCGCCGAGAGAGTCGAGCCGCCTGAAGTCGAGCGGACCGATGGCCGCCTCCAAGACCTTCTGCCAGAGCACGCCGTCGGTGTCGCGGCTGATATAAGCGATGGCCTGCGCCATGAAATCCCCGTTACCTTCGAATGGATGGATCAATGCTGGGGGCGCGCGACTCCAGTCGCGCGTCATGCGTTGGAGCCAGCAAAGATCGCGCCACTGGAGTGGCGCGCCCCCAGCAAAGAGACTCGATGCCCATCAGGTCGCGACGACGCTTCTATCCGCGCCGATCGCCTCGAGATTGAAGGCTGCTGCGATCAGCGCCTGCGTATAGGGCGTCTGCGGCTGGTCAAAAACCTGCCTGGCCGAGCCGCGCTCGACGACCTTGCCGTGCCGCAGCACGACCACTTCATCGGCCAGCGCGCGCACGACCTTCAAATCGTGACTGATGAACAGATAGGCGAGCTTGTGGCGGATCTGCAGGTCGCGCAGCAGATCGACG
>DATHNU010000560.1:0-11407 GCA_035485695.1 Reyranella sp.
AGCCGTCCCATGCCCGGCCAGCCGAACAGGGTTTCGACCACGACCGCGCCGCCCAAAAGATTGCCGAGATGCATGCCGGCCACCGTGGTGACGGGGATCAAGGCGTTCCTGAGCGCATGGCGGAGCTGGATGAAGAAGGGATGCAGGCCCTTGGCCTGTGCGGTGCGCATGAAATCCTGGCGCTGCACTTCCAGCATCGACGCCCGCACGAGCCGCGCATAGACGGCGACGAAGAACGAGGCGAGCGCCAGTGCCGGCAGGATGAGATGTTCCAGCCGGTCGGACAGGAATGCGAAGCCCGTGAGGTTGGCACCGATCGTCATGCTGCCATCACTGGGCAGCCATCCTAGTTTCACCGAGAACAGCACGATCGCCATCAGCCCGACCCAGAAGCCCGGCATGGAATAGAACAGCAGCACGACGACGGAGAGCACGCGGTCGGGCCAGCGGCCGGCCCACGCTGCCATCACCGAGCCGATGACGATTCCCAGCAGCAGCGCCAGCGACAGCGCCGTGGCCATCAGCAGCACCGTGCTGGGCAGCCGTGTCATGATCATGTCGAGGACCGACATGTTGTAGCGCGGCGAGAAGCCCAGATCGAACTGCACCAGGTGGCCCAGGAAATTCATGAGCTGCGTCAGCACCGGCTGGTCGAGCCCGAAACGCTCGCGCAGCGCCGCCATGGTCTCGGCGGTGGCGACGCCCGATTCAGAGGCGATGACGTCGGCGGCATCGCCCGGCATGAGCTGCAGCAGCAGGAAATCGAGCACGATGATGCCGAGCACCGTCGGCCCGGCATGGATGGCGGTCCGGCGCAGCGTCGTCAGGATGCGGCGGCCCATCCTCACGGCTTACTCATTGCTGGGAGCGCGCAACTCCAGTTGCGCATCTTCGTCGGAGACGACGCCGCATGAGCGCCACTGGAGTGGCGCGCTCCCAGCAATGAGGCGTTGGTTACGCATCCAGCCACACCGCCGCCATGTTGGCCTCGACGCCATCGGCGGTCAGCGAGTGGTCGTGCACCCGGACATTGTGGATGGTGAGGTAGAGCGGCGAGTAGAGCGGGATGTCGGGCACTTCTTCGGCGATGATTTTCTGGAAGTCGATGAACATCTGCTTGCGCTTGACGGGATCGTTCTCGACCGCGGCGCCTTCGAGCAGCGCATCGACCTTGGGGTTGTCGTAGTGCGAGCCGTTGGAGAACGGCACGCCCTTCTTGAAGTTCTTCGACCAGTAGATGCGCTGCACGCCCACCGTCGGGTCGAACAGGTTGGAATGACCGTTGTAGGTGAAGTCGAATTCGCGGTCGGTATAGACGCGCTTGACGAAAGCCGAGGGGTCGGCGGCGCGCACCTCAACGGCGATGCCGATACGGCCGAGCGCGGAGCGCATGTATTCGCAGGCGCGCCGGCTTTCATCGCCGATCGGATTGTAGTCGAGCGGCACCTTGAAGCGCACCTTGTTGGCGCCGCGCGGGAACCCGGCCTCGTCGAGTAGCGCGTCGGCCTTCTTGAGATCGAGTCCATAGGGGCTCGGAGTCGGGTCGTGAAACTCCTTCAGGCCGGGCGCGATCGGCGAGTAGCACACCGTGCCGTAACCGTAGACCACGGTCTTGATCAAGAGCTCGCGGTCGATCGCATGCGCCACCGCCTGGCGCACCTTCAGGTTCTTGAAGAACGGGCTGTCGAGGTTGAACTGCAGAGTCGAGACATTATAGGAGTAGCTCGTGCCCTTGGTCTCGAAGCGCAAGGTCGGGATCTTCTTCAGCCGCTCGAGGTCGGAGAGCGCCACCGGCGTGCGATAGCCGATATCCGCCGAGCCGTTCTCGAAGGCGATGGAGCGCGCGCCCGGATCGGGCAGGAACTTGCAGACCATACGGTCGATGTAGGGCTTGGGTGCGTCCCAGTAGTCGGGGTTGGGTTCGTAGATGATGTGGCTGCCGCGCACCCATTCCTTGAACTTGTAGGGGCCTGTGCCGATCGGCGCGTTGCCGTTGGGATTGGCCAGCGGATCTGTGCCTTCGTAGATGTGCCGCGGCATCATCGGCGCCTCGGCCGCCGTCAGCGCCTTGATCAGGTAGGGCGCCGGCTTGGAGAGCTCGATGATGGCCGTCAGCGGATCGGGCGTCTTGACCTCGGTGACGTTGGCGAAGGTATTGCGGCCGCGCGGATGGACCGTCTTCAGGAGCTGGATCGAATAGGCGACGTCGGCCGAGGTGAAGGGCTTGCCGTCATGGAATTTCACGTTTGGCCGCAGTTTGAAGGTGTAGGTCTTGCCGTCCGGGCTGATCGTCCATTCCGTCGCAAGCTGCGGCCTGGGCTTGATGTCGTAATCGTATTCGAGCAGGCCTTCGGTCACCTTGGCGCTGACGGTGAGTGCCGGCGTCGCCACCGTGGTCAGCGCCACCAGGGTCTGCGGCTCGCTGTTCTGCATGAAGGTGAGCGTGCCGCCTTTTTTGGGTGTTGCCGTCTGCGCCCGCGCCCGCCCGCCGGCAAGCGCCAGGGCGGAAGCGCCAACCAAAGCGGCACGGCGCGTCGTGCGGAATTTCACGGTCATGTTCGCGGTCCTTGTCCGGTTTGGCGGCAGCCTAGTGCCCAGCCGGGCATGGCGCAGCAAAATGTAGGCCAGCAGACGCGAATCCTGTCAGCGACAAATATGTTGGGCTTCCATTCCGGCAATACGCCTGATTTTGGAAATGATTTCCGCACCGGGACCAAAGTCGGCAGAATAAAAGAATTCCTGCCACGTGCGTCGTGCGAAGATCGGCGACGCTGGGAGGCGAGAGGGGTTTTCGATGACATTGCCTGTGGCAACGCTCGACCATGTGGTCATCAACGCGCGCGACGACATGGATCGCGCCGCCGACATCTATACGCGGTTGGGCTTCAGCCTGACCGAGCGCGGCTACCATTCGCTGGGGTCGATCAACCATCTCGCCATGTTCGGTACCGATTATCTGGAGCTGATCGCCGTACCGAAGGGCGCCACGTCGGGCCGGCTCGATCTGCTGACCTTCCCGTTTGGCCTCAACGGCCTGGTGTTCGGCTCGGAGGATTCGGCCATCACCTACGCCTCGCTGGCCAAGGCCGGCGTGCCGATCGAGCCGCCGGTCGAGTTCACCCGGCCGGTCAAGGTCGACGGCAAGGAGCGCGACGCGCGCTTTCGCACCGTGCGCATGAAGTCGGGCGTCGTGCCCTATGGTCGTGTCTATTATTGCCATCACTTCACGCGCGACCTGGTGTGGCGGGACGAATGGCGCCATCACAAGAACGGCACCGTGGCGATCGCCCGCGCCCTGATCGTCGAGCCCGATCCCGCCGCGGGCGCCAAGCTCTATGCCGACATGTTCGGGCCCGAATCGGTGCGCGACATCAAGGGCGGCAAGACGGTCGCGGTCGGCAATTCGCGTTTCGATATCGTCACCGAGGCCGCCCTCAAGGCCGAGTTCGGCGACGCCGTGCCCGACGCCGAGGGCCGCAAGGCCTATATGGCGGGCCTCACCTTTCGCACGGTCTCGCTGGCCAAGACGGCGCACGCCTTGAAGGAGGGCAAGATCGACTTCGTCCAGAGTCCGGGGCGCATCGTCGTTCCCGCCAAGGAGGCGGTGAATGCCGTGCTGGAGTTCATCGAATAGATCTTGGTGTTGAGTGTCTTGCCTATTCCTCTCCCCCGCTAGGGGGAGAGGTTAGGTGAGGGGGCATCGAAAATCGTGCGCAACCCCCTCACCCAGCCTCTCCCCCTAGCGGGGGAGAGGAGAATGAGTGGCGGTGTTGGGGAATTCGATGGCTGCAATCAAATACGACAACCAGGGTGACGCCATCTCGCGTGACGTGCCGCGCGAGGCGCTGGCCCTGATCGATGCCGGCGGCAACGGCAGCGAGCGCCGCTACAGCTACGACGACATCTTCCGGCTGAGCGGCGCCGTCGCGCGCGGCCTGCTGAAGCGCGGCCTGCAGCGCGGCGATCGCGTGGCCATCCTGTCGGCCAATCGCGCGGAATTCCTGCTCACTTTCCTCGGCACCATGCAGGCCGGCATGGTCTCGGTGCCGGTGAATTTTAAGCTGCCGGCCGAGACGGTGGCCTACATCATCAAGGACTGCGACGCCAGGCTGGCGATCGGCGACGATACGCGGCTGGCGCTGGCGCCCGACAGCGTGCCCAAGATCTCCTTCGATCGCGACTTCGTGGCGTTCCTGGACGAAGGGCCGTTCACGCCCATCAAGATGCAGCCGGAAGAGCCGGCAATGTTCCTCTACACATCGGGCTCGACCGGCCGGCCGAAGGGCGTCGTGCTGTCGCACTATTCGCATCTCTGGGCAATCAGCCAGCGGGTGCGCCGTCCGGTGCCGCAGGGCCAGCGCTCGCTGGTGGCGGCGCCGCTCTATCACATGAATGGCCTCGCCATGTGCCAGACGACCTTGCACCAGGGCGATACCATCGTCCTGCTGCCGCAATTCACCACCAAGGGATACATCGAGGCCGCCGCGCGCCATCGCGTGGCCTTTCTGACCTCGGTGCCGACCATGATCGCCATGCTGCTGCGCGAACGCGAACTTTTAGCCGACAATGACCTCTCTGCCGTCGAGGCGGTGCGGATGGGCTCGGCGCCTGTCACCCAGTCGCTGATCGACCAGGTGCGCGCGGCGTTTCCAAAGGCGGCGATCAGCAACGGCTACGGTACGACCGAGGCTGGGCCCGTGGTGTTCGGGCCGCATCCCGAGGGCATCCCGCAGCCCGAGCTGTCGACCGGCTACCCCCATCCCGAGGTCGAGCTGCGCCTGGTGCGCGACGGCAAGGTCGTCGACGCCGACGATCTGGAGGGGGGCGCCCTCGAGATGAAATGCGGGGCGCTGATGACGCACTACCACAAGCTGCCTGAAGTGACGGCCAAGGCGATGACGCCGGACGGCTTCTATCGGACCAGCGACGTGTTCCGCCGCGACGAGAACGGCTTCTTCTATTTCGTCGGCAGGGTCGACGACATGTTCGTGTGCGGCGGCGAGAATATCTATCCCGGCGAGGTCGAGAAGATGCTGGAGCGTCATCCCGGCATCCACCAGGCGGCGGTCATTCCCGTGCCCGACGAGCTCAAGGGCCACAAGCCGATCGCCTTCGTCGTCAAGGCGCCGGGCGCCCAGCTCGACGAGCAGGCGGTGAAGAGCTATGCGCTGGCCCACGCGCCGGCCTACCAGCATCCCCGTCGCGTGCTGTTCGTCGAGGAGATGCCGCTGGCCGGCACCAACAAGATCGACAAGCGCTCGCTATCGCACATGCTCGCCCAGCAGATCCCACCCGGAGGAGAAGCCTAAAAATGAAAGCCGCAGTCGTCCGCGAACATGGCGGGCCTGACCGCCTGAATTTCGAGCCCAACTTTCCCGATCCCAAGCCCGGCGAAGGCGACGTGATCGTGGCGGTGAAGGCCTCGTCGCTCAATTACCACGACGTCTTCACGCGGCGCGGCATGCCCGGCATCAAGGTGCCGATGCCGGCCATTATGGGCCTCGACGTGGCGGGCGAGATCGCCGAGATCGGGCCCGGCGTCACAGGATGGAAGAAGGGCGATCGCGTCGTTGTCGATCCCATCAACAGGATCGAGGGCGGCCTGATGGGCGAGACGATCCATGGCGGCCTGGCCGAGCTCTGCCGGGCTCGCGCCCACCAGCTGGTCCGCATCCCCGACGGCGTAAGCTTCACCGACGCAGCCGCGCTGCCCTGCGCCTACGGTACGGCGCTGCGCATGATGACGACCAACGGCCATGTCGCAAAGGGCGAGAAGGTGCTGATCCTGGGCGCCTCGGGCGGTGTCGGCGTGTGCTGCCTCCAGATCGCCAAGCTGGCCGGCGCCGAGGTGATTGCCTGCGCCGGCACCGACGCCAAGGCCAAGCGGCTGGCGGAGCTCGGCGCCGACAAAACCATCAACTACATCGAGAAGGATTTCATGAAGGAAATCTTTGCGATGTACGGCAAGCCGACACGGCGCGGCTCGGGCACCGACCAGGGTGTCGACGTGGTGGTGAACTACACCGGCGGCGACACCTGGGTGAATTCATTGAAGTGCCTGAAGGTGGGCGGCCGGCTGCTGACCTGCGGCGCGACGGCGGGTTACGCGCCGACCGAGGACATCCGCTTCATCTGGACCTTCGAGCTCAAGGTCCTGGGCTCCAACGGCTGGGCGCGAAGCGACATCGAGAAGCTGCTCGAGCTGGTGCAGCAGGGCAAGCTCAAGGTGCTGGTCGACAAGGTCTTCAAGCTCGACCAGGCGCGCGAGGCGCTGCGCGTCATCGAGGACCGCGAAGTGTTCGGCAAGATCGTGGTGGCGCCATGAACGACAAAAAGGGCGACAGACTGGTGCCGCTCACCAAGGACGAGCTGCAGAAGATGCTCGACCATTCGCCCTTCATCGCCTTCCTCGGACTCAAGGTCACCGAAGCGGATCCGGCCAAAGAGCAGCTCACCATGAGCTGCGCCATGCGGCCGGAGTTCGAACGCGGCGCTGGGACCGGCCAGTGGCATGGCGGGCCGCTGGCGGCGATCATCGACACGGTCGGCGACTACGCGCTGATCATGGGGCTGCGCCGCGGGCTGCCGACCATCAATTTCCGCGTCGACTACCTGCGGCCGGCGATCAAGACCGGCCTCACCATCACCGCGACGGTGCGCCGCGCCGGCAAGAGCGTGGGCGTCGTCGATGTCGACGTATTCAACGACCAGAAAGCGCTGCTTGCGGTCGGCCGCGCGACCTATTCGACGCTGCCGGCCTAGATCGCACACGGTACGAACTTTGCTTCATCGTCGTGGGGACGTTGGGGCAACGGAGGGGTTCATGACGAACAAGGTTTCCCGTCGCGCGTTCGGCGCGGGCGTGCTGGCCACCGGCCTTATCGGCACGGCGGCCCCGTCGTTCGCCCAAAGCGAGCCCAAGCGCGGCGGCACCCTGGTGGCGACCTGGGGCGGTGGCGAGCCGCAGGCCTGCTACGTGCCGGCCGGCGGTGGCTCCAGCCCGACCTTCTCCTCCTCCAAGCTGTTCGAGCGGCTGGGCAACCGCCGCATGGACGGCGTGTTCGAGGGCGAGCTGGCGGAAGCCTGGAAGCCCGCCGCCGACTACAAGTCCTACACGATCAAGATCCGCAAGGGCGTGAAGTTCCACGACGGCCAGGACATGACCACGGACGACGTCGTCTATTCGATCGACGAGATCTGGAAGAAATACGCCGCCGGCTCGGCGCTGACCGACTTCGCCGGCGTCGAGGCGCCGGATGCCGACACCGTCGTGGTCAAGTTCAACAAGCCGGTCCCCGAATTCTTCTTCTCCTCGCTGCTGTGCGGCAGCGTGAACTACATCGTGCCCAAGCATGTCTATGCCGGCAGCGATCCCGTCACCAACCCGGCCAACAACGCGCCGATCGCCACCGGCCCGTGGAAGTTCAAGGAGTGGGTGCGCGGCAGCCACTTCGAGTACGTCAGGAACGACGCCTACTGGCGCAAGGACATGCCCTACATGGACCGCCTGATCATCCGCTACGTGCGCGATCCGGCCGGCCGCGCCGCCGCGATGGAAGCGGGCGACATCCATATCGGCGTGTTCAATCCCGTGGCGCCGCCCGACATCAAGCGGCTGAGCGCGACCGGCAAGTTCGTGGCCACGCCCAAGGGCTACGAGGAGAGCGTGTGGTCGAGCACGCTCGAGTGCAACATGCGCAATCCAATCTTCGCCAAGCGCGAAGTGCGCCAGGCGATGTTTTGCGCCGTCGATCGCGGCTTCATCGCCAAGACGGTCTATTACGGCTATGCGCGGCCGGGGACGGGCCCAATCTACTCGCCCAACACAGAATTCTTCACCACCGACACCTACAAGACTCCCTTCGATCCCAAGAAGGCAGCCGCGTTGCTCGACGCCGCGGGTTACCCGAAGAAGCCCGACGGCAAGCGTTTCACGCTCAACCTGCTGGCGGCCGGCTGGTTCACCGAGAACGGCAAGATCGGCTCCTATGTGAAGCAGGCGTTGGAAGATGTCGGCGTCGGCATCAACCTCACCGTCCCTGACCGGCCGACGTCGATCAAGCGGATCTACACCGACTACGATTTCGACCTGGCGATCTCCAACCAGGCCAATCCCTCCGAGCCGGTGCCGGCGACGACGGCGTACTTCACCTCGGACGGCATCAAGAAGGGCGTGCCCTTCCGCAACGCCTCGGGCTTCCACACCGACGAGGTCGACGCGCTGGTCGAGCAGATCAAGGTCGAGACCGACCCCGCCAAGCGCAAGGCGCTGGTGGTCGAGTTCCAGAAGATCATCACCCTGGAAGCACCCCTCCTGCCGATGGTCGAGCTCGAATCGATCACCGTTGCCAGCACCAAGGTGCAGAACCATTCCAACGATCCCAACTACCTGGCGGCGAGCTGGTACGACATATGGCTGGCGAGCTAGCGGCGACTCTCTCGTCCTTCATGCTCCTCTCCCCTTTCATGCTCCTCTCCCCCGTTAGGGGGAGAGGCTGGGTGAGGGGGTTACATCCCGCGTCGCCCCCTCACCTAACCTCTCCCCCTAGCGGGGGAGAGGAATATGAGGGGCAACGATGATGGCAGTCGCACAAGCCAGCTCCCGCCAACTCGCCGCGCTAAGACTCCTGCGGCGGCGGCTGATCCAGGCCGTGCCGCTGATCCTGGGCGTGGTGGTGATCAATTTCTGCCTGATCCAGCTTGCCCCGGGGAGCTTCCTCGACTTGATGACGGCCGAGAACCAGGTGAGCGATCCGGCCACTGTCGATCTCTTACGCAAGACCTACGGACTCGACGATCCGGTGTGGCTACAGCTCGTGAAGTACATCTGGGCGCTGCTGCATCTCGATTTCGGCTTCTCCTACCGCCAGAACATGCCGGTCATCGACGCGATCTGGACCGGCCTGCCGGCCACCCTGCTGCTGATGCTCTCGAGCATCGCGCTCGCTTTGGCGGTCGGCGTGGCAGCAGGCGTCGTAGCCTCGATGAAGGTACGGACCTTCTGGGACACGCTGGTCTCGGTGCTCGCCATGTTCTTCTTCGCCGCCCCGAGCTTCTGGCTGGGCATCATGCTGATCGTGCTGTTTTCGGTGAAGCTGGGCTGGCTGCCGGTCGGCGGGATGGCGACGATCGGCGGCGGCGGCGGCGTTCTCGACATCCTGCATCATCTGCTGCTGCCGACCCTGGCGCTCGGCCTGTTCTATGCCGCCATCTACGCCCGGGTCATGCGCTCCTCGATGCTGGAGGTGGCGCAGCTCGACTTCGTGCGCACGGCGCGCGCCAAGGGGCTTTCGCGCACCAAGGTCACGATCTCGCACGTGTTACGCAACGCGCTGCTGCCCGTCGTCACCATCCTGGGCGTGCAGATGGGCACGGTGCTGGCCGGCAGCGTGGTGATCGAGAGCGTGTTCAGCTGGCCGGGCATCGGCTCGCTGCTGTTCGACAGCGTGAGCTCGCGCAACTATCCGGTCGTGCTGGGCATCCTGGTGCTGGGCTCGCTGGTGGTGATCGCCGCCAACATCGCCGTCGACCTGGTCTATATGTGGCTCGATCCGCGCATAGAAATCCGCTGATGGCGCGGCTGGAATTCCTGAGCCGTTTCGCCCGCAACCGCGGCGCGTTGATCGGCGCCTGCGTGATCCTCCTGGTGGCCCTGGTCGCCGTGCTGGCGCCGATTTTGTTCCCGGTCGATCCATTGCGCATCGTCGCGGCGCCCGAACTATGGCCCGGCGAGGACCCCGCCTTCCCGCTCGGCACCGATTCGCTGGGCCGCGACATCCTCGCCATGATCGTGCATGGCGCGCGGGCCACCTTGCTGATCGGCCTGTTCGCCTCGGCGGTGGCGACCCTGATCGGGGTTACGGTGGGCGCGGTCGCGGGCTATTTCGGCGGCTGGGTCGACGAACTCGCCATGCGCGCGGCCGAACTGTTCCAGACCATCCCCAACCTGATCTTCGTGCTCACCATCGTGGTGATCCTGGGCTCGACCCTCAGCAACATCGTGATCGCCATCGGCATCGTGAGCTGGACCTCGATCGCGCGCATGACCCGCGCCGAGTTCCTGGCGCTGCGCGACCGCGAGTTCGTGCAGGCCTGTCGCGCCATGGGCATGGGCAATACCGGCATCATCGTTGGCGAGATCCTGCCCAATGCGTTGCCGCCGGTGATCGTGCTCCCCTCGCTGGTGGTGGCCGGCGCCATCTTGTTCGAATCGGCGGTATCGTTCCTCGGGTTGGGCGATCCCAATGTCGCCAGTTGGGGTCGCCTCGTGGGCGACGGACGGCAGCTCATCCGCAGCTCCTGGTACATCTGCGCCATCCCGGGCGTCGCCATCATGGTGACGGTGCTCTGCCTCAACCTGGTCGGCGACGGCCTGAACGACGCGCTCAATCCCAAGCTCAGGGATCGCTGACGATGCGCCGTTCATCTCTTTGCTGGGAGCGCGCCACTCCAGTGGCGCATCTTCTCGTCATGCATGAGCGCCACTGGAGTGACGCGCTCCCAGCGATGAGGCCGACCTGGAGGCCCGCAGCCCCATGAGTGTTCCGCTCGAAGTGCGCGACCTCAGCACCACGCTGTTCACCCGCCGCGGCGAGATGAAGGCGGTCGACGGCCTGTCGCTTGCGGTCGGCGCCGGCGAGACGGTGGCGCTGGTGGGCGAGTCGGGCTGCGGCAAGTCCCTGTCGGCGCTCTCCATCATGCGCCTGCTGCCCGATCCGCCGGCCCGTATCGTGGGCGGCGCGGTGAAACTCAACGGGCGCGACATCGCGGCGGTCTCCGAGGAGACCATGCTCGACATCAGGGGCAAGGAGATCGGCATGATCTTCCAGGACCCCATAAGCTCGCTCAATCCGGTGGCGACGATCGAGAAGCAGATCGCCGAGGTTTTAACCACCCACACCGACCTCGGCCGCGGCCAGGCACGAGCTCGCGCGCACGAGCTTCTGGAGCTGGTCGGCATGCCCGACGCCGGCCGACGACTCGACGCCTACCCGCACCAGCTCTCGGGCGGCATGTGCCAGCGTGTGGTGATCGCCATGGCGATCGCCTGCAGCCCCTCGGTGCTGATCGCCGACGAGCCGACCACGGCGCTCGACGTCACGGTGCAGGCCCAGGTGCTGGCCCTGCTGAAGCGCCTGCAGGCCGATGCCGGCATGGCGATGATCTTCATCACCCATGATCTGGGCGTCGTGGCCGAGACCGCCGACCGCGTCGTGGTGATGTATGCCGGCCGCAAGGTCGAGGAGGCCTCGGTCGACGCGCTGTTCGAGAGCCCGCTGCATCCCTATACGGTGGGCCTGATCGGCGCGACGCCGATCCCCGGCGCGGCCCGGGCCGAGCGACTGGCCGATATTCCCGGCATGGTGCCGCCGCTCAACGCCCTGCCGCCAGGCTGCGCCTTCGCGCC
>DATHNU010000561.1:0-4192 GCA_035485695.1 Reyranella sp.
GGCACCGGCATCGAGCCGTCACCCTTGCGCCGGATCGGCACGTGCGCCGGCGACACCAGGCCGATGTTACCCGCGGTGTCGGCGTAGACCATGTTCTGCATGGGCGAGACGATCTTGCGCGCCGCGTTCAGGAAGTCTTCCCAGTTCTGCGCCAGGCCGATGCGGCCGAAGCCCTCGGCCGAGGTGTCGTTGCCGTCGAGCGCGGTGGCCTGCAGCGCCAGCACGTGGCCCTGCGGCGTGAGGTCGTCGGCGCGGCGCATGAAATCGTCGATCACCGGACCGTGGCGCGTCTCGCGCACGCGCATCGCCACCGGCTCGCCCCAGGCGACGTTGATCGTCTCGTCGCGCACGCCGAACGGCCGCGCGCCGTCGGGCGTGATGTAGCGGTTGGGATCGGTCGGATCGATCCTCTCGATGAACAGGTCCTGGCTGTCGAGATTGGTGGTGGTGAAGCCCCAGCCGATCGTGCCGTTGTGGCCGAGCACGATGGCGGGCGAGCCGGGCGAGGTGGCGCCGCGGATGTCGAAGCCGGGTCCGACCAGCCGGGCGAGATACCAGGTGCCGGGGAAGGACAGGGCGAGGTGCGGGTCGTTGGCGAGCAGCGGCTTGCCCGAAACGGAATGGGCGCCCGACAATACCCACTCGTTGGAAGCCTCGCGCTTGCGCGTGCCGATATTGTCGGTGGCGTTGTAGAGCCGGTCGAGATCGGTGCCGTTCATCGCCTCGTTGGCCAGCGAGAGCGTCGAATCGCGACTCTCGCCCGGCGCCTCGATCAGGAACTTCACGCCGTCCTCGCCGATCTTGCGCGCGAGCCGCAGGCGCAGCAGCTCGGCGCGCCAGTTGCCATCGAGACCGAGCGCCATCAGCTTGGCCCATACCAGCGAATCGGCCGGCTGCCAGGCGTCCGGCCGGTAGCGGCCGCCCGACAGCAGCTTGATGACGGTGAGCTCGAGGCCGAATTGCTGGTCGTCGCGGGCGAGCCAGGCGTTCACGCCGGCGGCATAGGCCTCGATGATGGCGCGCATGGCGGGCGACAGCGCGTTCACGCTGTCGGCAGCCTTGCGGTAGAGTCCGAGGCCGCGCATCGTGCGGTCGGTGTCGATGAGGCCGGAGCCGACCAGCCGCGGCGGCACGATCTCGGAAAGCCGGCCCTGGCCCAGCCGGCGCATCAACTCCATCTGCCAGAAGCGGTCCTGGGCGTGCACGTAGCCCAGCCCGAAAGCGGCGTCCTCAAGAGAGCCCGCGATGATGTGCGGTACGGCATTCTTGTCGCGCAGGATCTCGACCGGCGCTTTCAGTCCTTTCGCCTCGACATGGCTGCTGTAGGCCGGCAGCGCGCCGCGCACCTGGAAAAAGGCGCCGGTCAGGAACACCAGGATCGACAGCAGCGCGCCGGCCAGGAATTTCGCCAGGCCGACGCCGAGCCGAGCCACTATTTTCGCGGGGGGTGCCCGCACGGGCTAGCCGCCGATGTAGGACAGGATGGCGTCGCGGTCGCTGTCGAGATCCGGCGCCGGCGGCCGTGTCTTGGGGTCTTCGAAGGCCGACATCTTGATGGGATTGCCCGCTAGCTTCAGCGTGCCGCCGCTGCCGTCGGGAACCTCGACCAGCATATTGCGCGCGGCGATCTGGGGATGCTCCAGCGCCTGCTTGATGTTGTTGATCGGCCCGCCCGGCACGCCCGCCTTGGCGAGCACATCGAGCCAATGCGCCGTGGTGTGGTCCTTCAGCACCGATTCGATCTCGCGCTCGAGCTTGCCGTGGTGCTTCTGGCGCAGCGCGTTGGTCTTGTAGTCGGGATTGGTCGCCATGTCGGAGCGCCCGAGCGCCTCGCAGGTCTTGATGAAGAGGCCGTCGTTGCCGGCGGCGATGATGATGGCGCCGTTGGCGGTGCGGAAGGCCTGGAAGGGCGTGATGGTGGGATGGCGCGCGCCCAGGGGACCCGGGATCTCGCCCTCGACCGTGTAGCGCATGACGGCGTTTTCCAGGAGCGCGATCTGGCAGTCGAACATGCCGATATCGACCTTGGTCGCCTCGCCGGTCTTGAGGCGATGGACGAGCGCGGCATTGACCGCGACGGCGGTGAAGAGGCCGGCCCCGATATCGCCGATCGACATGCCGACGCGGGCCGGCGGCTGGCCTTCGTTGCCGGTGATGCTCATGACGCCGCCCATGCCCTGCACGACCATGTCGTAGGCGGGATCCTTCGAGTTGGGGCCGGTATGGCCGAACCCCGAGGCCGAGGCGTAGATCAGCTTGGGATACTTCTTGTGCAGCGTGTCCCAGCCGTAGCCCAGCTTTTCCATGGTGCCGGGCCGGAAGTTCTCGACGATCACGTCGGCCTTTTCGAGCAGCTTCTCGAAGATCCTGCGCTGCTCGTCGTTCTTGAGGTCGAGAGCGATGCTTTCCTTGCCGCGGTTGACCGAGGCGAAGTAGGTCGACCTGCCCTTGACGAACGGCCCGTAGGCGCGCGCGTCGTCGCCCCCCTTGGGCGGTTCCACCTTGATCACTCGCGCCCCCATCTCGGCCATCAGCAGGGTGCAGTAGGGGCCGGCCAGGATGCGTGAGAGGTCGACGACGACGATGCCCGACAGCGGGCCCTTTGAACTCTGGGTCATCTCCGGTTCTTAGCCAGTGGGCCGCCGTGAATCCAGCCACACGTTTGCCGCGGCGGCGCCGATCACAATGACGCCGCCCAGCAGGGTGAGATTGTCCGGCTTTTCGCCATCGAACAGCCACACCCAGATCGGGCCCAGCACCAGCTCGAGCAGCCCCAGCAGGGCGGCGCGGGCGGCCGGGATGCGCTTCAGGCTCGCCACGTAGAGCAGCAGGCCGCCGGCGAGCTGGCCCGGACTCAGCGCCAGCAGCCACGGGACCTGCGACCATGTGACGTTGGACGGCTCGGCGAAGGGCAGAGCCACCACGCCGGAGATCAGTCCGGCCAGCCAGATCGCCGGCGCCATGCCGACGTCACGGCGGTGACGCACGACGACGTAATTGCCGCTCATGCACAGCACGACGATGAAGGCCACGGCCATGCCGGCGAGCGCGCCTGCCTGCAGGGAGCCGGCCACGCTGATCGCAAGCCCCAGCACGGCGACCCCCATGGTGAGGATGGTATGGCCGTGCAGCTTCTCTCCAAGGAAGAGGCGGGCGAGCAGGGCGGTGATGAACGGCGTGGCGCCGAACATCAGCAGCACATTGGCGACGGGCGCGAGGCCCAGCGCCAGGATGAAGGCGACGAAACTTCCGGCCAGCAGCAGCGCGCTCAACAGAAGCGCACGACCCGCATTGCGGATGTCGATCAAGACGCCGCGGCGCTGCCAGAAAAGCAGTGGCAACATCGTGGCAACCAGCAGGGCCGAACGCCAAAACGACACATCCCAGGCCGGCAGGCCAATGTGGCGCACAATGACGCCCGCCGTGCTGAAAACGGTCGCCGCGCCAACGGCGCATGCGACGCCCAGCAGGGCGGAACTCTCTGACGGAACCGGCGTTTTCATCCCAAACAAGTTGTGAATACGGATTAGACGTGCCCCCGTCCATCGATTCGCTCGATCTGCCGCCGTTCAAGCCCCGCTTTCCGTGGTGGGGTGCGGACTTGCAGACCATTGCGGTGTTGCTCGGCACCTACCAGGCGGATCTGGTGCCGCACCGCAGCGAGCGCGTCTGCTTTTGCATGGCCGATCGCAGCGGTGACATTCTGGTGGGCATGCTCGACCGGCCGGCCAAGCCGCAGGCCAACCGTCCGCTGGTGATTTTGGTGCACGGCGTCACCGGCTGCGAGAACAGTTCGCATGTGCTGAACGGCGCTCGCCATTTGCTCAATCGGGGTTATCGCGTTCTGCGTCTGAACCTGCGCGGCTGCGGCGCGTCGCGGCCTCACTGCCGCGAGCACTATCACATCGGACGCACCGCCGATTTCCGCCGCGTCCTGTCGCAACTTCCCGACGACCTGACCGACAACGGTGTCGCCGTGGTCGGCTATTCGATGGGCGGCGCCATGCTGCTGAAATATCTCGGCGAGGAGGGCTCGTTCTCGCCGCTGCGAGCGGCGGCCACGATCTGCGCGCCGCTCGATCTCAAGCGCACCTGCGAACACATGCAGCGGCCGCGCAACTGGCTCTATCACAACTACATTCTGGCGGACATCAAGAAGGAGACGTTGGCCGAAGGTGGCGCACTTTCGGCG
>DATHNU010000562.1:0-4523 GCA_035485695.1 Reyranella sp.
GATCCGAGGCAAGAGCCTATCCCTGTCGCTGCTCTTCGTGCTTGGCGCCTGCGCCAACGTGCCGATGGCGCCGCCGCAGGCCGACCAGGACGCCAAGCGCTTCGACCAGCCGGCGCCTGACAAGGGGGCGCTCTATATCTACCGGCCGGGCGTGATGGGCTTTGCAAAGCCGATCGACGTTGCCATTGCCGGCGGGGCCACGGCGCGGCTCAATTCGTACACCTATATGCGACTCGAAGGCCCGCCTGGCCCGGTCGAGATCGACTGCCGGGTCGGCGACAACAATGCCAACCGCCAGGTCGAGATCCAGGACGGCCAGACGCGCTATGTCGAGGTGTCGATGAAGATCGGCCTGTGGCAGCCGGGTTGCGAGATCGCCGAGGTGCCACCCGACCAGGGCCAGGCCGCGGTGCTGGGTTCCAAGCGGGTCGAACCGCAGTAAGGACATGCTGGGGGCGCGCGACTCCTCGGAGCTAACTTACATACGAACCTCACCCTGAGGAGCGGCCCGCAGGGCCGCGTCTCGAAGGGTGGGCAATAGAGCAGGTGCTGCGAACCGTCCTTTTCCACGATTTCGTGCGTGGCCCATCCTTCGAGACGGCCGCTACGCGGCCTCCTCAGGATGAGGTTGTTGACTAGAATATCGTCAAAGTTAGCGCCCCCAGCTACATGAACGTGCCGTCGGGATCGCCGTTCAGCATCACTCGACCGACCGCCTCGAAATGCGCCTCGCGCGACTGGATCTGTTGCGAGAGCGTGTGGATGTCGCGGAAGCGGCGTTCGAACGGCGTGCCGAGGAAGATCGCCGAGGTGCCGGCGGCCTTGTAGACCCAGTCGGCGGTCTTCTCCGCCACGTGGATCGCCTGCGTGCAGCCCAGTCGTACCCGGACGCGTTCGGCCGAGCCGATCGGCTCGACGTCGTCGGCGCCTTCCCACACCTCTTTCAGGATTTCGACCAGGAAGGCGCGGGCGGAGCCGATGGCTGCTTCGCGGCGGGCAACGTCGGACTGCACCACCGGGCTGTCGGCCAGCCGGCCGAGATTGCGCGGCGCCTTCTCGATCGCCAGCTCGATGAAGGCGTCGAGCATGGCGCGGGCGATGCCCAGCGCCACCGCCGCCACGCCGACGGCATAGAGGCCTTGCATGGTGAAGGCATAGAGCGGCCCGGTATCGCGGCGCAGGCTGGGATCCTCGCGTGTGCCGGAGAACTCCTCCGGCACGAACACGTCCTTGCAGGAATAGCCTTCCGACGCGGTGCCGCGCATACCGAGCGTATTCCAGTCGTGGATCGGCGTCGTCTTGTCCTTGGGCATCAGCAGCGTGCGCACCGTCGGCCGGCCGTGGCGATTGAGGCGCAGCGACCCGTCGGGCTCGACGACATGAGCATGCGCGCCGATCCAGTTGGCCTGGCGGTAGCCCGACGAGAAGTGCCATTCGCCGGTGATGCGGTAGCCGCCGGGCGCTGCCACCGCCTTGTGCTGGTTGGGCGGTCCCCAGGAGATCAGGCCGCGCGGGTCCGAATAGATATGGCGCGCCGCTTCCAGTGGAATGAACGGCGCAATCAGGGCTGAGCTGTTGGCGACGAACATGTTCCAGCCGAGCGATCCATCGTGGCGCGCGATCTCCTCGATGGCCGCCAGATAGACCCAGGGCTCGACCTGCTCGCCGCCCACCGAGCGCGGCAGCAACAGGCGGAACAGCCGGGACTCGTGCAACTGCGAGAGCAGCGGCTCGGGAAAGGCCTGAATGCGCTCAATCTCGTCGACGACAGCCGCGATCTCCGGCCCCAGCGCGCGGGCGCGGGCAACGGGATCGGGTTTGCGGGTCGAGATGCCGATGTCATTCATGCGACGAACTCCGCCAGTACGCCGGACAATTGGGCACGCAGGGGAGGGAGGTTGTCAATCCGGTCTCCCGGCGGTAGGCGTCGAGCGCCATGGCCGACTTCATCCGCGCCGCCATCACCTTCGTCCTGTCGAACTTCCCGCTCACCTTCTTCGTCATCGGGTTGATCGCGTCGCTGATCGCGATTGCCTGGTCGCCGGCGCCGCTGGATGCCGCCACCATCGTCGAGAAGCTGATTTCCTGGCACGTCTTTTTCGCCCTCGGCGCCACCTACCTGTGTAATTTCGTCTTTCACGTCTTCTTCGGAAAGATGGCGGCGGCTTTTATCGGCTGGGCCGACAGCCCGTTCCAGTTCGAGGTCGGCATGGCGAGCCTGGGCTTTTCGGCCGTGGCTTTCACGGCCGCGTTCCGCAGCTTCGATCTGCGCCTGGCGGCGGTCCTGGGATCGTCGGTATTCCTTCTCGGCGCCGCGGCGGGACACGTCTACCAGATGGTGACGGAACGGAATTTCGCGCCCGGCAATGCCGGCATCATCTTCTACATGGACATCATCGTTCCGCTGATCGGGTTCGCGCTGCTGGCGCTGCAGCATCGGTATGGCCGTCCCGCGGCCCGCCTCAGTTAGACCATGCTCCGGCCGCCGGGTGGCCATGCAACCTCCCCCTGCGGCGGGAGTTGAGGCAGGACCAACCCTCGGAGGAATCAAAATGATCAAGACTTTTGCAATCGCTCTGGTTTGCGCGGCGTCCGTTGTCTCGATGGCCCAGGCCCAGACGTCCGGATCGGCGGGCGCGGGTGCGTCGGTCGGCGCCGGCACGTCCGGCGGCGGCGTGAGCGGCTCGACGGGCATCACCGGCGGCGGGTCGGTCGCCACGCCCCCGGCCTCGACCGGCGTTGGCGTGTCGGGCGGCGCGAGGGGCTCGACCTCGCAGCCCTCGCAGCCCATGATCGATACCAACCAGGCGCAGCAGCCCGGCATCGGCGTCAACAGCGGCGCCAGCGGCAACGGCAGCATCAAGCCGCTGGGTCGTTAAGACTCGTCTGAGCAACTGACGCGCGACCGGCCGGGAATTCCCGGCCGGTCTTTGCGTGTGCCTCACTCCGCGGCGATCTTCATCGCCTGCGGATTGCGCCATTGATGGAGAAGCTCGGCTTGCTTGCACCTGGCCTTTTCGAGATGGGCGTCCTTGACGTGACCATAGCCCTTGATGTCGTCGGGCACCGAGGCGAGCCTGACGGCAAGCGCGTGATTGGCCGCTGTGAGGCCGCCTAGAAGCTCGGCTATCAGGGCCTCGTATTCACCGATCAGGGCACGCTCGATTTTGCGTTCCTTGGTGTAGCCGAAGACGTCGAGCTTGGTGCCGCGCAGCCGCTTCAACTTCGCCAGCATCCTGAAAGCCGGCAGCATCCACGCGCCGAACTCCTGCTTGATCAGATGGCCGGTCTTGGGATCGCGGCTGGCAAAGAGCGGCGGGGCGAGGTGGAATTTTACCTTGTAGTCGCCCTCGAACTGCTGGCTGAGCTGGGCCTGGAAGGCCGTCTCGGCATAAAGCCGCGCCACTTCATACTCGTCCTTGTAGGCCAGCAGCTTGGCGTAGTTGCGCGCCACGGCCTCGGCGAGCCCCGTCTTGCCGGTTTTCTGCTCGGTTGCGCGGGCCTGTTCGACCAGCGTCTGGTAGCGCTGCGCCAACGCGGCGTTCTGGTAGCCCGTGAGGTGCTTCACCCGGGACGCCACGATCTCGTCGAGCGTGCTCGGCAGCTTCGCGAAGCGCACGACCTTGTCGTCGGCCGGCGCCACCAGCCTGTCGACGCTCGCGCGGTCATGGGCGGCGCGGCGGCCCCAGCGGAAAGCCGCCCTGTTCATGGCGACGGCGGCGCCGTTCAGCTCGATGGCGCGCTCGATCGACTCGTGGCCGAGCGGCACGAAGCCCTGCTGGTAGGCATAGCCCAGCATGAACATGTTGGTGGCGATCGAATCGCCCAGCAGCGCCGTGGCCATGCCGGTCGAATCGAGGAAGTCGCAGGCATCGGCGCCCGCCGCCGCCTCGATCGACAGTTTCAGCATGTTGGTGGGGAAGGCGAGGTCGGGATGGCGGGTGAACTCGCCGGTGATGGTCTGGTGGGTGTTGACCACGGCGTGCGAAGTGCCGGGCTCGAGACGGCCCAGCGCATCGGCGCTCGCGCTCACCACCAGGTCGCAGCCCAGCAGCAGGTTGGCGCCGCCCGCGCCCAGCCGCACCGCGTGCAGCGCCTCGGGCGTCGCGCCCAGCCGGACATGGCTGATCACCGCGCCGCCCTTCTGCGCCATGCCGAGCTGATCGAGCACGGTGACGCCCTTGCCCTCCATGTGCGCGGCGGTGCCCATGATGGCGCCGATGGTGACGACGCCCGTGCCGCCGATGCCGGTGATCAGCACGCCGTACGGCTCGTCGGCCACCGACGGCAGCAGGGGTGCGGGCGGGAGCGGCGGCTCGGCCGTCGCCGCGCCGGCTTTCTTGCTGTCGGCCTTGCCCTTGCGCACGCCGCCGCCTTCGATCGTGACGAAGCTCGGGCAGAAGCCGTTGAGGCAGGAGAAGTCCTTGTTGCAGGACGACTGGTCGATGGCGCGCTTGTTGCCGAACTCGGTCTCGACCGGCACGACGCTGAGGCAATTCGACTGGGTCGAGCAGTCGCCGCAG
>DATHNU010000563.1:0-9174 GCA_035485695.1 Reyranella sp.
AGCTCGCGCGGCGGGCCGACCCAGAAGCGATAGCGGGCCCCCGCCAGGGCGCTCACCGGTTCTTCATCCGACAGGTTCGGCCTTGCATCGAAGAGGTTCTTGGCGAACAGCGTCACCTCGGTGTTGTGAACGTCCGCCCCAAGCCTCAGATTGACGAGGCTGTAGGGGTTGCGCACCAGACCGGTCGCCAATTCAGTATAGCTGAGGCTCTCACCGGTGTAGCTATACTGAGCACGGACGAAATACTGCCCCCACTCTTGAGGAATATCGTAGTCCAAAGAGGCGGACCCCGTCCATTTCGGCACCCCGCTGAGCGGCTCGCCCACGTAATACTCGGTGCCCGGGGCCACCTTTGTGAGCTTCGCGTCCTCGTAGCCGCCCGCCAGGTGCAGGGAGAGGTGATCGACGAGCTGCAGATCGGCCTCGAGTTCCACGCCCTGGCTGACCGCGCTTCCGAGATTCAGCGTCAGCGCGGCGAAACAGCCATTGGCGCCGTTGGAGAGGGTTTCGCTCTGCTGGATTCTGCTCCAATCGATCCGGTAGACGTCCCCGTTAAACGAGACGCGGTTGTTCAGGAACGTCGTCTTCACGCCCCCTTCGTAGCTCCACAGACTATCGCTGCCGTAGGGGATTTCCTCGGTGGTGCTGAAGCCAAAGCCGGTGCAGGCCGCGCCGAGTGGAATATTGGCGCCGCCGGTCCGGAAGCCCTGGGCCACGGTCCCGTAGACCATGGCATCGGGATCGAACCGGTACTTCACCGCAAAGCGCGGCGTGAACGCCGGTTGGGACACGTTGGTCGACCCAGGGCCGGTGCCGAAAATGCCCGTGGAGAAACTGTAGACCTTGTTGGTCAGGAGCGATTCGCGGCCCCCGACCGAGATCTCAAGCGCCTTGATCGGCTTATAGGTCAGGTCCAGGTAGCCGGCCAGCTGGGTCGTGCGTTGCTGACCGATGCCGTGCCATATTGTCTCGGTGCCGTAAGGATTGCCGATCGTCAGAAGGGCAGGCATCCACACGTCATTAAACGCCCAGTTGTTCACGAGCTGATAGAAGACGCCGCCGACGGCCTGAACCGGGAAGTTGAAATCTGATTCGAACCGGTCCTCTTCCGTGAACGTCTGGTTGTGGGCGAAGGTGGTGCCGGGACCTGGGTACACTGTGCTGGTCAGATACTGGCTGTTGGCGTCCGAGCCGTCTTCCAACTGGAAGGAATCACTGTTGAACCAGCTCGTCGACGAGACGAACCGTCCGAAGGGCGTCGTATAGGCGGCCGTGAGGGCGGTGAAGACGAACTGGTATTTCGCTGACTCAGGGAAATTCAGGATCCGCCGCTGGACCAGATTGTCGGCGTTATAGTCGGCGAGGGGAAAGCCATCCCAGCTCGTCTGCTGGAAACGGGTCATCTCGGTCACTTCCAGGTTCTCAATCGGTGTGAGCAGGAACGTGGCCCCGAGGCCGTATTCGGTCTGCGAGCCGACATTGTCGATGGTCTTGGCCGGGCCGGGGACATTCTGGCCGGTGACGTCAAGGGCCTGCGGATCGTTATAGGTGCGGGTAAAAAAGCCGGGCTGGTAGCTGCCGAAGGCGGACAGCCGCACACTGGCCAGGTCCGGCGCCAAGGGTAGGTTCACCACGGTGGAAGCCTCGCCGCCCGCATGGCTGCTATGGTCCATGCCGTAGCCCTGGACATCGACCGTGGCGCTGAAGGCGTCCGGGTTCGGCTTTTGGGTGATGACGCGGACCAGCCCCCCCATGGAGGCCGCGCCGAACAGGGCGCCTTGGGGTCCGCGCAGCACCTCGATGTGATCGACATCGAGAATGCGCGGGTCGAGCCCGTCGGGCAGCGGGGTGTCGTCGACGTAGAAGGCTGTCGTATCGTAGCCCGAGATGCCACGGATCACGAAGCCCGCGGTTCCCGCAATGCCCTGGCTGGCGTAGGCGCCGCCGCCCCCGCTAACGCCCATGCCGAAGGACAGGTTGGGCACTAATTCGGCGTAGTCGGAGAAGTTTTGGATATCGAACTTCTGGAGCGTCGCGCTGGGGATGGCGGTGATGCTCATGGGCACGTTCGATACCGTCTCGGAACGCCGCTCGGCGGTGACCACCACCTGCTCGATCTGGGTCGCGGCTGCGCTGCCGGTTGTCGCGTCGGCCGCGGCGGCGTCGCTCGCCGCGACGCTCTGCGCGTGCGCCGCCGTCCCCAGCAAGCCGCCGAAGACGCTCGAAATCAGAACCGTCTTGTAGAGCTTGCGCCCCGCGTTGCAGCAGCTACGGCCGATGAGCATTGTAGGTATCCCGCGTTCAGCACCATTGTTTGCTGTTTCTCCCTACCTGCAGTGTTGGTGGCCGGCTTTACGCGCCAGTTCGGGCAGAAATGGCGATCCGCATGAGCAACGAAGCCCGAATGTTGAGGCTCTATGTTCATTGGTCGCCCGACGCCGCATTCACTCTTGAGTTGTTCCGGTGAATATTCCCACGGTTTGATTATTAGGCGACGCTTGATTGTGCGGGCATTCAATGGCCCGAAAGGGCGCATAACAAAAATCGTCGGATCACTGCTTATCGAGCGATCAGCGTCGCCGGGGCCGGGCAGCGGGCGCCGTTCGAGCCGGCAGCGACCGATGACCGGTAAGCGCGGCGAATGCTGTCAGGTCCGCGCCGGTCAGGGCGCTGTCGCGGTGACGATCCAGATCGCGGCGGGAAGGTCGACGCGGCCGTCAGCGACCCGCGGCGCGAAGAACCCGCGCAGCGCCTCGGCGACGGCGCCGCGCAGATCCTCGTCGGCGCCGTCAAGGCCGCGCGCGGTCGGACCAAGCTCCATGGCGCTTTTGACCGCCGCTTCGGCGCCGCCGCCGGAGGCGACGTCGATCACCCGGTCGAACTTCTCGAACGCCGGCGAGGCGAAGCCCGCAGCGATGAGTATGCCTGCCACGCGCGCCTGGTCGTGGAATGCGAACGGGCCAGGGGCATTGGGGTCGGCCGGGCCGGCCTCGGGCAGCAGAGGGCCGGTCACCGCCAACGGCGCCGTCATCCAGCCGTTGTCGGCGGGCGAGCGCCAGCACACGAACGCGAGGCGGCCGCCTGGCTTCATCGCCTTGCGCAGGTTCGAGAACGCCGCGAGCGGGTCGCCGAAGAACATCACCCCGAAGCGCGAGAACAGCAGGTCGATGCTCGCCGGCTCGAATAGGTGAGCGCCGGCGTCGCCAAGGCGCAGCTCGACGTTGGCGCGGCCGGCGAGCCGGTCGCGCGCCGCCGCCAGGATCGGTGGGGAGACATCGACGCCGATCACCCGGCCCTCGGGACCGACGCGGTCAGCGAGCAAGGCGGCGGTCTCACCACAGCCGCAGCCGATGTCCAGCACCACTTCGCCCGGCTTCGGATCGGCCTTCGCCAGCGCGGCCAGCGCGAAGTCGCCCAGCAATTGGTCGCGGCGCGCCTGCTGGGCGACCCACCGCTCGCCGCCCGCGCCGCCCCAGTATTCGAGTTGCTGCGCGTTTAGTTCGGCCGCGACGGTCATTGGCTCATCCTACTGCACTGCCGCGATTAGCGGCGGGTTCCGGGCCGAACCAATAGTGGAAACCGAATGCGGCCATAACGATTGGCGGAGCGTCGCCCTCGCCTTGACGGCGCCCACCGAGCGGTATTGCGCTGGCGGTGCCGGCGCGTTCGCACCTGCAACATCGATTCCGTATCCACTCGGCGGCGCAAACACGCGCGCCGCGGCAGAGGCGTAGGTCATGTCGTCCGAAACATCCCCCGTCGACCTCGGCGTCATCAGCCGGATCGATGCGCTGGCGGCGGTGCTGCCGCCGCTAGAGGGCGCCTATGTGGTCGACCTCGGCTGCGGCGAGGGCCAAGTCGCCCGCGAGCTTGCCGCCCGCGGCGCCCGGGTCTGTGGCTATGATCCCTTCATCGACGAGGCGGCCGACACCTGGACGCCGCATGGCGCAGGCGCGTTCCGCCTGCGGCGGGGCCGCGCCGAAACCACGCCGGAGCCTGACGGTTGCGCCGATGCGGTGCTGTTCGTCTATTCGCTGCACCACGTCCCGCGCGCGCAGCTCGGGGCGGCGTTGGGCGAAGCCTGCCGGTTGCTGAAGCCGACAGGCAGGCTTTGCGTGGTCGAGCCGGTGGCCGCCGGACCGATGCAGTACGTGAGCGCGCCCTATCACGACGAGACGGTCGTCCGCGATGACGCCCAGGCGGCGCTTGTGACGTTCGCCGCCCCGGCGTTTGCGACCGAAACGCGGTTCAGCTTCGCCGAGCGGACAATATTCGCCGACTTCTCGAGCTTCGCCCAACGCGCGATGCAGGGCGCGCGCTTTAACGACTACAGCGCCGAACAGGTGAATTCGCCTCAGATAAAGCAGCGGTTCGATGAGATGGCGGCAAAGACGGGGGGCGTTTTCGACCAGCCTGTGCGGATCAACCTCTTCAACGCCAAGCGAGGCGCCCACTGATGCAGCAGCGTGCGCTCCAGAGACTCAGTTGGTCAGGAATGGCGATGGATCGCCGGTCCGGTCGACCTAGCCTCGCGACGAGGATGGAGTAGGTGATGCGGCGGCGCGACGTACTTCGGGGGCTGGCGTTCAGTGGCCTCGCCGGCGCGGTCGCATGCGGCCGCGCCGGGGCGTCGGCGGCCAACACCCTGCGTATCATCCACTCCCAGAACCTGGCCAGCCTCGACCCGGTGACCACCACGGAGCCCGCCACGAAGGACTTCGCTTTCCTGACCTATGACCAGCTGGTCGCGGTCGACGCCAACTTCACGCCGCGGCCGCAGATGGCCGAGGGATGGACCCTCGAGGACGGCGGCCGCAGCTATTTGTTCGCCCTGCGCGATGGTCTGAAGTTCCATGACGGCGAACCGGTGCGCTCGCAGGACTGCATCCCCTCGATCAGGCGATGGGGCGCGCGCGACGGTTTCGGATCGCTGGCGATGAGCTTCGTCGACGACATGCAGGTGGTCGACGACAAGCGCTTTCGCATCAAACTCAAGCAGCCTTTCGCCCTGCTCCCCGACGCGCTTGGCAAGGCGACCGCGTCGGAGTGCTTCATCATGCCCGAGCGGCTGGCGAGCACCGATCCGACCAAGCCCGTCACCGAGGCCGTCGGCAGCGGCCCTTATCGCTTCTTGAAGGAGGAATGGGTCTCCGGCTCGCGCGCGGCCTGGGCCCGTTTCGACGGCTACGTTCCACGCGCCGAGCCGGTCAGCGGCACCGCGGGCGGGCGCATCCCGGCGATCGGGCGGATCGAGTGGTCGATCATCGGCGATCCGTCGACGGCGATGGCCGCCCTGATGGCCGGCGAGCAGGATTTCTGGGACACACCGCCGGCCGACCTTATCCCGACCCTGAAGGGCGACCCCAACATCCGGGTCGCCTCGCGCAACCCCGCCGGCGGCTACATGATGCTGCAGTTCAACCACCTGCAGCCGCCGTTCGACAACGTGGCGGTGCGCCGTGCGGTCGCCATGGCGGTCGACCAGCGCCAGTTCCTGGACGCCATCAGCAACGATCCGGCGCTGCGGCGGCCCTGCTACAGCGTCTATGCCTGCGGCACGCCCTACGCCAGCGAAGCGGGCGCCGACATCCTGAAGGTCGCCGACATCGGCAAGGCGCGGGCGGCGCTGCAGGCGGCAGGCTACCACGGCGAGAAGGTCGTGCTGCTCGGCCTGCAAGGCGGACTCTCTGGCTCGCTGGCCCAGGTCGCCGACGACATGCTCCGGCGGATGGGCATGAACGTCGAGTTCGTCGCCGTGGACTTCGCCACGATGGCCCAACGGCGCCAGAGCAAGGCGCCGGTGAGCCAGGGCGGCTGGAGCGCCTTCCTCACCGGCTGGACCGGCGGCGACATCCTCAATCCGGCGGTGAATCCGATGTTGCGGGGTGCGGGCGTCAAGGGCTTCCCCGGCTGGGCCGACGATCCGCAGCTCGAGGACCTGCGCCACCAGTGGGCCGCGGCGGTCGATCCGGCCCAGCGCCAGCGGCTGGCCACGGCGATCCAGGTCGAGGCGTTCAGCACCCTGCCCTACGTCCCGCTCGGCTCGGTTTTCAGCGAGGTCGCCTACCGCAGCAGCGTGACCGGCGTCTTCCCCGCCCCGGTCCCCGCTTACTGGAACATCGGCAAGCAGGCCTGAGATGTTCGCGTACGCGCTCCGCCGTCTGCTGCTCGCCATCCCCGTCCTGGGCGTGGTCTCGGTGTTCGTTTTCAGCCTGCTCTATCTGACGCCTGGGGACCCGGCGCTGGTGATGGCCGGGGACCAGGCGACGCCACAGGACATCGAGCGCATCCGGGTCTCGCTGGGCCTTGACCGCCCACCGCTGGAGCGGTTCGGCGGCTGGATCTGGCGCGCGCTCCACGGCGACCTCGGCCACTCGATCTTCTCCGGCCAGCCGGTGACCTACATGATCGGGCAGCGGCTCGAGCCGACGCTCTCGATCCTGATGGCCGGCGTCTTCATCGCCGTGCTCGTGGGCGTGCCGGTGGGCATCGCCGCCGCCAACCGGCGCGGCGGCCTCATCGACCGGGCGCTCTCGGTTGCTGTGTCGACCAGCTATGCGATCCCGGTGTTCGTCGCCGGCTATGCGTTGGCGTTCGTGTTCGCCAGCTGGCTGCGCTGGCTGCCGGTCGAGGGGTTCACGCCACTGGAGGACGGCGTTGGCCCCTATCTGCGCAGCCTCATCCTGCCGGCGCTAACGCTGAGCGTATTGTTCGCGGCGCTGATCGCGGCGGTGACGCGGGCCTCGATGCTGGAGACCCTCTCGCAAGACTACATCCGCACCGCCGCGGCCAAGGGCGCCAGCCGGGCGCGGATACTGCTGCGCCACGCGCTGAAGAACGCGGCCGTGCCGATCGTGACCATCGTCGGCGGCGGCATCGCGACGCTGATCGGCGGCGCCGTGGTGATCGAGAACGTGTTCGCCATCCCTGGCCTTGGCACCCTGACGGTCGATGCGATCCTGCATCGCGATTATCCGGTGATCCAGGGCGTCGTGCTGCTGACCAGCGCCGGCTACGTGATGATCAACCTGCTGGTCGACCTCAGCTACGCCCTTCTGGACCCGAGGATCCGCTATTGAGCGAGGGCGCGGACACGGCGTTGCGGGATCTGATTTCGGCGCTGTCCAGCCCGGAGGTCGCGGCCTACCGCCCGCCGCGCGCACGCCACGCGATGCCGCTCCCAGGGGAGGTCCTGATCGGCGCCGCCCTGCTCGCCGCCATCGCCGCCCTGTCGATCTTCGCGCCGTTGATCACGCCGATCGACCCCAGGGCGCTGGCGCTGGACCAGCGCCTGCTGCCGCCCACGCCAGGCCATCCGTTTGGCACCGACGACCTCGGCCGCGATCTGTTCGCGCGGGTGCTCTACGGTGGGCGTGTGTCGCTGGGCGTGGGCGTCGCGGCGGCCCTGCTGTCGGCGCTGGCGGGCGCCACACTAGGCCTGATCGCCCCCATCAACCGGGCGCTCGACATGCTGATCATGCGCGTCGTCGATGGTGTGATGTCAATCCCGGCGATCCTGCTGGCCATCGCGCTGGTCGCGGTCGCCGGCGCCTCGGTCGAGAACGTGATCATCGCCGTGACGGTGGTCGAAACGCCGCGCATCGCGCGCATCATCCGCTCCGAGGTGCTCAGCCTGCGCGAGCGCCCGTTCATCGATGCGGCCATCACGGCGGGGTCCTCGGCGCCCACGATCATCCTTCGCCACCTGCTGCCGGGCGTGGCCTCGCAACTGATCGTGCAGACCGCGTTCGTCTGGGCGGCGGCGATGATGATCGAGGCCGGCCTGTCGTTCATCGGCGCCGGGACGCCGCCGACCACGCCGTCGTGGGGCAACATCATGGCCGACGGGCGCTCGCTGTGGCAGATTCGGCCGAACCTGATTTTCATCCCCGCCGCGTTCCTGTCGGCGACGCTGATCGGGGTCAATCTCGTGGGCGACGGGCTGCGCAAGGCGCTCGACCCGGCCGCTGGGCGCCGATCGTGACCGCGCCGCTGCTCGACGTGCAGGAATTGCGGGCGGCGTTCGCGACGGCCGCTGGATCGCCGCCAGTGGTTCAGGGGCTTTCGTTCCGGCTCGAGCGCGGGCGGACGCTGGCGCTCGTCGGCGAGTCCGGATCGGGCAAATCCGTCACCGCGCTCTCGATCGTCGGCTTGCTGCCGACAGCGAAGGTCGACGGCCACATCCTGCTTGAGGGTCGCGAACTGCTGGGCCTGTCGGAGCGCGATCTGCGGCCGCTGCGCGGCGCGGCGATCGGCATGGTGTTCCAGGAGCCCATGACGTCGCTCAATCCGGTGCTCACGATCGGCGAGCAGGTGCGCGAGGCCGTGCGGCTGCATAGCCGGATGAACCGCGCACGGTTGCACGATCGGTCGCTGGAGCTGCTGGCGGAGGTGGGCATCGCGGCGCCCGCCCGCGTGCTCGGCCAATATCCGCACCAGTTGTCCGGTGGCATGCGCCAGAGGGTGATGATCGCCATCGCGCTCGCCTGCGATCCGCCAATCCTGATCGCCGACGAGCCCACGACGGCGCTCGACGTGACCGTCCAGGCGCAGATCCTGGCGCTGATCCGCCAGCGCCAGGCGCGCTCGAACTGCGGCGTGCTGCTGATCACCCACGATCTGGGCGTGGTCGCCGAGCTGGCCGACCGGGTTATCGTGCTCTACGCGGGCCGGGCGGTGGAGGAGGCCTGCGTCGCCGACATCTTCGAGCGTCCCGCGCACCCGTACACGCAGGGCTTGCTGGGCGCGCGCACGGTGGTCGGCGCCGCCCGCGCCGGCGCGCGGCGCAGGCTGGCGGAGATTCCGGGAACGGCGCCGCAGGCCGGCGCCGTTCGGCGCGGTTGCGCGTTCGCGGCGCGATGCCCTTGCGTTCAACCACGCTGCCTGGAGGTTCGGCCGGAACTGCGGGCCACCGGCGAGGGACGCCTTGTCGCCTGCCACTTGGCGGTCGCGGCATGAACGCGATCCTCGATGTCTACGGGCTGAAAAAGCACTTCGCCGCCCGCCAGGGCGGCCTAGACCTCGCGCAAGCCAAGGTGCGCGCTGTCGACGACGTGACGCTGTCGATCTGGCCGGGCGAGACGCTCGCCGTCGTCGGCGAGAGTGGCTGCGGCAAGTCGACCCTCGGGCGCCTGATCCTTTGCCTGGAGCGGCCAACGGCGGGGGAGGTCTGGC
>DATHNU010000564.1:0-2807 GCA_035485695.1 Reyranella sp.
CAAACAGCGAATCGGGCACAACCGCCGGCGGGCCCGCGCAGATTCGCGCCGCGGCGGTGAGCTCGGTCTTGCCGTCGGCAAGAACCAGCTTCACCTCGACGAAGCCGTCGCAGGCATCATCGAGGTAACCGCGGCTGATCGCGACATTGTTGTGCAGCCACGACGGCGCTGGCGGCTTTATGGCATATAGGGAGGGCAGCAGAGTCTCGTTCTGAAATTCCTGCTTGCCGTTCTCATCGCCGCCCGCGGCGTCATCGTCCGCACCGAAGGCCAGCCACCCCTTCGTCCGGTCGTAGATGGCGCGGTCGGGATCGATGATCGGATCGCCCTTGTCCTCCTCGTCCGGGCTCGGCCCGTAGATCAGGCCCTTGGCGGGCGTGAAGCGCAGCCGGATTTCGGAAAAGTCGCGGTTGGGCTTGATGAAGCGCACCGACCCGAAATCGATGAATGCCTGGGGCGAGATGAAGTTCTTGCAATGGCCCTCGAGCCGTTGCGGCGCGTGGCCGCCGAACCAGTCGGTGTCCGCCGCGACCAGGTCGTCCTCGTTGGCGGTGCGCCGGACCACTTTGCGGTTGGCGACCGAGGCGCGCCAGGAGATCGCGGTCTCGTCGAGCTGGTGGTGGCGCAGCAATTCAACGGTAAGCGGCTCCAGTACGTCGTTGTCGGTGACCGCGAAGACTTCGAGAAACGGCGCCACCGGCCGGATGCGATCGCCTTGCTTGAATTCCAGGGTCTCTGCGGGCGGCTCTTCGTGGATCTCACCGCTCGCCTCGTCGACGGTCAGCGTGGGCTCGGGCTTGAGCCGGCGGTAGCCGAGAGGTTGGTCGGGATTGTCGTCGATCGTGTAGTTGTCCATCGGCTTGGGCGCTGAGCCAAGGCGTCCAATGGCGAGCGGCGGCAGAAGGCACAGTTGGCGGATCGTCATGGAATCATCCTTTCCGCCCCCACATGACCGGCGATGATGCGCTCGACCCAGGTGTCGGTCTGGCCGTCGAGCTCCCTCAGCGTGGCGAGGTAGGCGCGCTCTTCGGTGTCGGGATGGTCGAGCAGCTTTTCGCAAAGCGCCCTGGAGCTGCTGATCAGGTCGCGATGGAGAATCCAGCGCTCGAGCTCGCCGACTGGCAGGTCGAGCGTGTAGGGAATCTCGAAGGGCGGTCCGGCGCGCGCGGGATCGTTGGCTCTATCGTGCTGCGGCAGGCGCACGAGGATGCCGGCGATGGTCTTGAGGTTGTACATCTCGCCAAACACGCGGTGCATGACCATGGCGCGCAGGTTGGGCCTGTCGCCCGGCACGGTCCGCGCCAGCTGGAATGTATGAGCGAGGTACTTGAGCAGCATGCGGTAGCGGAGATTGAATAGGCTTGCCCATTCCTGCGAACGCTGCGCGGAGATGTAGCACTTGTCGTCCTGCGCGTCGGGGTCGCGCATGGTCGTGGGATTGGTCGGCACCGGCCGAGCCGGATCCCACCTCCCGTTGAGATCATCGAATTGCTGGTAGATCTTGAGGAAGCGATCGAAGTGAGAGTGTTCGTCGGATTCTTTGGTGGCCAGCAACGGCGCCTCGCCCTGATGGCTGAGCGCCCTCAGCGCGGCCGTCGCCTGCAAACGGGTGGCGCACCGGTCGACCATGACGTGGGCCCGGCGGATGCCGGGCTCCGCTTGGGCCTCGCCCACCAGACTGCCTTCGGCGTCGAGCATGCGCGGCCGGGGCTGATAACCGCGGCCCCAGTCGTCCCTCGAGGATTGGAACGCGTAGGTCTTTTCCTCGAACATCTGGTCCGGAATAAGCTCGCTGTTGCCCAAAAGGTCCATGATCTCCCTGTAGAGACGGCCGACGCGGTGCGCACCGCGCTTGGTGGTGCGCTTGCTCACGCGCTCAATGATGCGTGCGCGGTCCTTCTGCTCGAACCTTTGGTAGCGACCGAGCAGCTGGCCTCCGCTGCGCTTTGGCGCCTCGGCGAACTCCTTCTCGGATGGCATCTCGGCGTACACGTAGCAGGCAACCGAATCGAGCGAGAGCCGCTCGAGCTGGAACGGGAAGGGGTAGAACTCGATGTCCCACGGCAGGTTCATGCGCCCGAGATTGATGGGCGCGCCGATCAGCATGAGGATATTCTGCACGGTGAGCAGGTGGCCCATCTCCTCCTTGGCCACCGCTAGGATATCCGCCTGCCAGCCCCGCACCATTTTCTGTTGGTCGGCCGGCACGTTATCGCCGCCCAGCGAATAGGCGGCGTAGAGGTACTGCACCATCAGGCTGTGCTCGATCTCTGCCCCGATCTGCAGCAGCATGACGAGGTGATCCTTCCACGTCATGTCGGCGCGCTTGTGCAACTTGGCCTCCTCCGAGACCACGTCGACCGACGCATGCTCCGGCGAGGGAGAACCATGCGCCTCGATGCCGAGATGACGGTAAATGGCGTATTTGTTCACGGTACTCATGCAACCACGGCCTCCCACGGGCCGCGGCGAGCGATTGGTGTCATGTGTCGCCTCTCACGAGAGCTTAAGTGAATTGGCGGCAAGCTATTGCTAAAGCATACTCTTTCTGCCCATTCCTCAACCGGATCGTAGGTGGCGCGGTACGAAATGTAAAAGCGGATTGTATGTCCGTCGTCAGATAAATAGAGACAGATCTTGTCTATGTGGAAGAGAGGATCTGGCGCATCTGTTGGTTGATGTTATGCGGCGATGTTGCGGTAGTTCAGCCAAGCCAGCAAGTCGGCCTCGCTGTGCCTCAAGGCCCCCGGTCGCCAGAATGGCAACAACGATGAAAAGTAGTCGCCCGTGAACAATGGTTAAACGGT
>DATHNU010000565.1:0-4726 GCA_035485695.1 Reyranella sp.
GATGCGCCGCTCTACGACATCGAGGTCGCGACCCAGCGCGTCGCGGCCGCCGCGAAGGCCGCGCGCGGGCTCGCCTTTCCCTTCACCCTGACGGCGCGCGCCGAAGGTTTTTTGCGCGGGAAGCCCGATCTAGACGACGTCATCCGTCGCCTCCAGGCCTTCGAGGCGGCGGGGGCGGACGTGCTGATGTCGCCCGGCCTGCCCGATCTTGCCGCCGTGAAGAAGGTCTGCGGCGCGCTCAACAAGCCGTTCAGCTTCATGGTCGGTATCAAGGGCCGCTCCTTCACCAAGGCCGACCTCGAGGCCGCCGGCGTGAAGCGCATCAGCCTCGCCACCTCGCTCTACCGCGCCGCCATGACCGGCCTTCTGGACGCGGCGAAGGAGGTCAAGGAGAAGGGGACCTTCAGCTACCTCGACCGTTCGATCCCGACGCCGGACCTCAGCGCCTTCATGAAAGAGTAGGCGGATGGTCTCGCTGTCGCATCGCCGCCCGCCGGCGGCTTCTGCCGCGATCGCGGCTGCGCCCGCCGCCTCGCGCGCGCAATCGCGCGAGCGCATGCTGAAGCTCGGCATCGTGCCCGCCGGCGGGTCGCGGGCCGAGGTCCAGGCCAAGCTGCCCAGCGAGATGAAGCGCGGGGCCGACGGATCGTGAAGGGCAATATCAAGCCGAGCTGAGCCAGGTGTTTCACGGTTGGCGGGTCGTCGCGGCCTGTTTCGTCATCGCCGCCTTCGCCTTGGGGCTCGGCCTGTTCGGTTCCAGCGTCTACCTGCAAGCCGTCACCGCTGCGCATGGCTGGTTGATCGCCGAGGTCGCCTCGGCCATCACCTTGTTCTTCGTGGTGAGCGCGCTGGTTCAGCGCACGGTCGGCCGCAGCATCGACCGCTGGGGCCCGCGGCCGGTGCTGTTGCTGGGCGCCGTCTCGATGTGCCTGGGCGTGGCGCTGATCAGCCAGGTCTCGGCGCCCTGGCAGCTCTATCCCTGCTTCGTGCTGATCGGCGTCGGCTGGTCGACGCTCTCGACCACCGGCATTGCCGCGACCGTGGCGCCGTGGTTCGAGCGACACCAGGGGCGTTCGATGACGCTCGCCATCATGGGCGCCAGTGTCGGCGCCATCGCCGGCGTCCCGCTGCTGCTGCTGGCGGTCGACAAGCTCGGGCTGGCCCACGGCCTGGTCGCGACGGCGGTCGTCGCTGGCCTGGTGCTGCTGCCGCTGGTCGGCCGCGCGCTGCGGTTCCGCAGCCCGGGCGAGATCGGCCAGCACCGCGACGGCGATGCCGCCCCGCTCGACAGTGTGGCCTCGCGGCCCGTTCCACCTGCGGCCACACGTGGCAATCCCCGCCTTCTGCTGTGGAGCGCCGCCTTGGGCTTCGCGCTGGGGCTGACGGTGCAGATCGGCTTCATCACCCATCACGTCACCCTGGCCGGGCCATTACTGGGCACGGCGGGGGCGGGCCTGCTGGTCAGCGCCACCGGCGCGACGGCGTTTGCTGGCCGCCTGGTGCTGGCGCGCATCGTCGACCGGGTCAATGTGCGGCGCCTCGCCTGCCTGATCATGGCGCTGCAGACGACGGCCTTGCTCGCCATTGCGCTATGGCCGACGGCGCCGGTGCTGATCGCGGCCAGCCTGGTCTATGGCTACGGCATCGGCCATGTCACCACCCTCGGGCCGGTGGTGGTGCGGCGCGAGTTCGGTGCGGCCGCCTTTGGCGCTACCTACGGCGCCGCCGCCACCGTGATCCAGCTCACCTCGGCGTTCGGGCCGGCGCTGTTCGGAATCCTGCGCGATTCCTTTGGCGGCTACGGTCCCGGCCTGATGATCGCCTCGCTGATGACGGCGCTCGGCGGCTTGAGCCTGTTGATCGGATCGCGGGCCGTCCGGCCGGCGCGACGACCCTAGGGCAGCCCCGCCTTCGCCAGCCCGTCGATGATGCGCTGGAAATCGGCGCGGTTCTTGTAGGGCAGCACGCGCTCGCGCTGGGCCAGCGAGAAATCGGGGTTGACCTCGCTTAGCCCGGCCCAGGCCGCGCGTGCCTCGTCGAGGCGGCCGAGATGGCCGAAAGCCGCCGCCAGCAGCATGCGGCTGGCATCGGTGTTGGGATTGCGGGCAATGCGCTCGAGCAGGTGCGACGCGGCGATCTCATCGTGGCCCAGGCTGAAATGCGCCTGCGCCATCAGATGCAGCACGATGTTGGGGTAGTGGGGATCGAGCCGCATCGAGATCGCGAGCGACTCCAGCGCTTCCGCCGATTGGCCAGCATACATCAGGGCCATGCCGAGCAGGGCGTGGCCTTGGGCGTAGTTGATGTCGAGCTCGACGGCGCGATGCAATTCCGCCAGCGCCTCATTGTAGCGGCGACGCCAGACCAGCACGTTGCCCAGCGCCACATGGCTGCCCGGCTGGCGTTCGTGCAGCTCGATCGCCCGCCGCGCCCAGCGTTCGGCCTCGTCGAGGGCCGCGGTCGGGTCGGGTATCCAGGCATTGACGTAGTCGGACACCGCCGCGAACGCCAGGCCGACATGGGGCGAGCAGAAGTTCGGGTCGAGCTCGATCGCCCGGCGATGCAGCGCACGGGCCTGGGCGATGGTCTCGCGCGTGCCGCGGCCCAGGAGCTGGCGGGCGCGCAGCCAGCATTCGTAGGCTTCCAGGTTCTTGGTTTCGTCGCGGCGCAGGTCCTGCCTCTCGACCTTGCTGAGCTTGATCGCCAGCGCTTCGACGATCTTCTGTACGACCTCGTCCTGGGTCGCGAAGATGTCGGTGAGCTCGCGGTCGAACCGATCGGCCCACAGGTGCCCGCCGCTTTGGGCGTCGACGAGCTGGGCGGTGATGCGCACGCGGTTGCCGGCCTTGCGGATGCTGCCTTCCAGCACGAAGCGCACGCCGAGTTCGCGGCCGACCTCCTGCACCTTGACCGCCTTGCCCTTGTAGGTGAACGACGAATTGCGGGCGATCACGAACAGGGCCGAGACCTTCGAGAGGTCGGTGATCAGATCCTCGGAGATGCCGTCGCTGAAATATTCCTGTTCGGCGTCGCCGCTCATGTTGGCGAACGGCAGCACGGCGATCGACGGCTTGGCCGGCACGACCGGCGGCGAGGTGGGTTCGCCACCGGTCCCCCGACCGATGCGGAAGACCCGCACCGGACGGGCGATATTCTTCACCGGCTTCTCGCCCAGGTCCTCCAGCACGATGCCGAGCTTGTCGCGTACCGAATCGCGGATCGCGCGCGACACGAAAATGCCGCCCGGATCGGCCAGCGATTCGAGCCGCGCGGCGATATTGACGCCGTCGCCGTAGATGTCGTCGCCCTCGATGATCACGTCGCCCAGGTTGATGCCGATGCGGAATTCGATGCGGCTGTCGTTGACTGCGGCGCGATTGCGGTCGGCCATGCCGGCCTGGATGGCGACGGCACAGCGCACGGCCTCGACGGCGCTGGCGAAATCCACCAGCAGGCCATCTCCCATGCGCTTGACGATGCGGCCGCGATGGGCGGCAATGTGCGGCTCGACGATCTCGCCGAGATGCGCCTTGAGGCGCCGCAGCGTGCCTTCCTCGTCATGGCTCATCAGCCGGCTGTAGCCCACCACGTCGGCTGCCAGGATCGCCGCGAGCTTGCGTTCGGTGCGTTGGTTTTCCATTGGTCGGGCGACACGATAGCGCCGCTTCGCTGCTTGTGCGAGAGCGTCCCGGGGTTGCGTGTCCGGTTCGAGTGAACGATGGTGCCGCAATGGATACGCTTGCCGATTTTGCCCGCACCGAGACTGAATATTTCGATGTGTTGATCGTCGGCGCCGGCCTCTCTGGCATCGGTGCCGCCTGGCACTTGCAGAAGAAATGCCCGGGCAAGAGCTTCGCCATCCTCGAGGCTCGGGAAGCGAGTGGCGGCACCTGGGATCTGTTCCGTTATCCCGGCGTGCGTTCGGACTCCGACATGTACACGCTGGGCTACTCCTTCCGGCCGTGGAAGGAGGCCAAGGCGATCGCCGACGGCCCCTCGATCCTGACCTACATCCGCGAGGTCGCGAGCGACCACGGCATCGACAAGAAGATCCGCTACGGCCACAAGGTCGTTGCCGCGTCGTGGTCGACGCCGGATGCCCGCTGGACCGTCGAGGTCCTAACCGACCCCGACCGTGCATTGCGGCGCTTCACCTGCAACTTCCTGTGGATGTGCAGCGGCTATTACGATTACGAGGCCGGCTATCTACCGGAGTTCGCCGGCATGGACCGATTCAAGGGCCGCATCGTCCATCCGCAGAAATGGACGGACAACATCGACTATGCCGGCAAACGCGTGGTCGTGATCGGCAGCGGCGCCACGGCGGTGACCCTGGTGCCGTCCCTGGCGGAAAAGGCCGGGCATGTCACCATGCTGCAGCGCTCGCCCACCTACATGGTGGCGCGGCCCAGCCAGGATCAGCTCGCCAACAAGCTGCGCCGACGCCTGCCAATCAAGCTCGCCTACTGGGCGACGCGCTGGCGCAACGTCCTTTTAGGCATGTATTTCTACCAGATGTGCAAGCGCCGGCCGGACAAGGTCAAAAGCCTGTTGCTGGGCGGTGTGCGCCAGATGCTGGGTCCGGACTACGACGTCGAGACGCATTTCACGCCGCGCTACAAGCCGTGGGACCAGCGGCTGTGCCTCGTGCCCGACGCCGATTTCTTCCGCGCCATCCGCTGCGGCAAGGTCTCGATCGTCACCGACCAGATAGAAACCTTCACCG
>DATHNU010000566.1:0-6075 GCA_035485695.1 Reyranella sp.
GACGTCGGCGCGCCCAAGCGGCTGTCGATCCTGGCCGAGGGCGAGTCGCTCCTGAACGATGCCGTCGCCATCGCCGCCTTCGGGCTCTTCATCGGCATCCTGATCTCGCGTACCGCGCCCGATCCGACCGACGTCGTCCTCACCGCCGATCCGTCCGCCGCGGTCCTCGTCTTCCTGCGCGAATTCGTGGGCGGCCTGGTCTGCGGCTTCGTCATGGCGCGCGGCGTCATGCTGGTGCTGCCGCGGCTGGGCGAATCCGATGCCGCCATCGCCTCGGTGACGGTGAGCCTCACCTATCTCAGCTTCCTGGTGGCCGACCGCTACTGGCACGTCTCCGGCGTCGTCTCGGTCGTGATCGCCGCCCTCACGGTCGCTGCCTACGGACCCACCCACCTGCATCCGCGCCAATGGACGGCGCTACGCCGGCTATGGGCCCAGCTCGAGTTCTGGGCAAACTGCCTGATCTTCGTGCTGGCCTCGATGCTGGCGGCCAACGTGCTGGTGCAGATCACTTGGCTCTATGTCTGGGGCGTCGCCGCGGTGGCGTTCGGCGCCTTCCTGGCCCGCGCGCTTGTCGTCTTCGGCATGCTGCCGGTGCTGGAGAAGACCCATCTCGTGCAGCCCGTCGACCGGCGATACAAGGCGATCCTGGTGTGGGGCGGCCTGCGCGGCGCCGTCACGATCGTGCTCGCCATGGTGGCCGCCGGCGACCAGCGCCTGCCCGACGATGTCCGCGAGTTCGTCGCGCTGTCGGCTACCTTGTTCGTGCTGTTCACCCTGTTCGTGAACGCCACGACGCTCGGCCTGGTCATGCACGTCCTCGGGCTGGACAAGCTCAGCCGCCTGGAGCTCGCGCTGCGCGATCGCGTGCTCGCTTTGTCGCGGGTCAATGTCGACCGCCACATGCAGGAGATCATGCGCCAGCACAATGCGCGGGTCGACGGCATCGACGCCGATCCGGCCTCGGCCGGCGAGGCCAGCATCGAATCGGCGCCGGCCGAGCTCGCCCTCAGTCTCGACGAACGGGTCAAGGTCGGGCTGGTCACGCTGTGCACGCGCGAGAAGGAGCTCTATCTCGAACTGTTCGAGCAGCAGATCCTGTCGCGCCGCATGGTGGCGGTGCTGGCCGCCCGCGCCGACCGGCTGATCGACACCGTGCGTGACCATGGCGTGGCGGGCTACGAGCAATGGCTGCACGACATCTCGCTGCCCGATGCGGGCTTCCGAGCGGCGCTGTGGCTGCACCGCCGGCTGGGTTTCGCCGGGCTGCTGACGGAGAGCGTGGCCGATCGTTTCGAGATCCTCATGGTGTCGCAGAGCGTGCTGGGCGAGCTCGCGGCGTTCAATATCAGCTCGGTGGCGGACCTGCTCGGTCCCGACGCCGAGGTCAAGCTTGCCGCCGTGATCGAGAATCGCCAGGAGGCCGTCGACAGCGCGCTCAAGGCGCTGTCGCTGCAGTATCCGGGCTACGCCGAATCGATCCAGGCGCGCCAGCTCGAGCGCGCCGCCATCCGCTTCGAAGCGGCCGAGTACGCAAGGCGCCTGCAGGAGGGCATCATCAGCCGCGAGGTCTATAACGACCTGCGCGAGCAGCTCGCCAAGCGGCGCGGCGCCATCGGCCAGCGTCCGCCGCTCGATCTCGGCCTGGAACTGGCCAGCATGATCTCCCGCGTGTCGCTGTTCGCCTCGCTCGACCGCAAGGCGCTCGCCGAGGTCGGCAAGCGCCTGCGGGCCCTGGTGGCGCTGCCCGGCGAGAAGATCGTCGCCATCGGCGGACCGCCGGACGCCATGTATTTCATCGCTGCGGGCGAGGTGAAGGTCAAAGCCCCGACCTACGAGGTGACGTTGAAGGAGGGCGACTTCTTCGGCGAGATGGGGCTGCTCACCGACCAGCCGCGCAACGCCGACGTGATCGCCGACGGCTACTGCCACCTGCTGGTGCTGTATCGCAAGGACTTCCGCGACCTGCTGGACAAGCGCCCGGCCGTTCGCGCCGAGATCGAGGCCGTGGCCGCTCGCCGCATCGCCGAAACCGCCAGCGAGGCCCAGGCGGCGTCGTAGGCTGGGCGCGCGCGACTCCAGTCGCGCGTCTTGACCCGCCCCACAGCACGATCGCGCCACTGGAGTGGCGCGCCCCCAGCAGTTGCCCCTATGGGCTAAAACGGCTACCAACCGCGCCGTTCAAGCGTTTTGGAGCAAGAGTCATGTCGCTCGACAAGGACACGGTGGCGCGCATCGCGCGGCTCGCCCGCCTGAAGGTTGCCGATGAGGAGCTGGCGCCGCTGGCCGTCGAGCTGTCGGGGATTTTCGCCTGGATCGAGCAACTGAACGAGGTCGACACGAAGAATGTCGAGCCGCTGTCCTCGGTCTCCGACGTCACCCTGCCGATGCGCGCCGACAAGGTGACCGACGGCGGCATCGCCGCCAAGGTGCTGGCCAATGCACCGGGCGGCGCCGTCTATATCGATCCCGCCGACAAGAACGCCGGCGGCTTCTTCACCGTGCCCAAGGTGGTGGAGTAGGCGATGGTGGCTCTCACCGATCTCACCATCGCCCAGCTCACGGCGGCGCTTGCCAAAAAGGAGACGAGCGCCGTCGAAGTGGCCGAAGCGCATCTCGGGAAGCTCGACGAGCACCGGGCGCTCAACGCCTTCATCACCGAGACGCCCGACCAGGCGCGCGAGATGGCCAAGGCCTCCGATGCGCGCCGCGCCAAGGGCGAGGCGGGCCTGCTCGACGGCGTGCCGCTCGGCATCAAGGACCTGTTCTGCACCGAAGGCGTGCAGACCACGGCCGGCTCGCACATCCTCGAAGGTTTCGTGCCGCCCTATGAGAGCACGGTGACCACCAACCTGTGGAAGGCCGGCGCGGTCATGGTCGGCAAGACCAACCTCGACGAATTCGCCATGGGCTCGTCCAACATGACCAGCCATTTCGGCGGTGTCGAGAATCCGTGGAAGAGGAAGGGCGACAACCGCAAGCTGGTGCCCGGCGGCTCGTCGGGCGGCTCCGCCGCGGCGGTCGCCGCCTACATGGTGCCGGGCAGCACCGGCACCGACACCGGCGGCTCGATCCGTCAGCCGGCATCGTTCTGCGGCATCGTCGGCCTGAAGCCGACCTACGGCCGCTGCTCGCGCTGGGGCGTCGTGGCCTTTGCGAGCTCGCTCGATCAGCCTGGCCCGCTCGCCCGCACCGTCGAGGACAGTGCGCTGCTGCTGCAGGGCATGGCCGGCCATGACCCCAAGGACTCGACCTCGGCGCCGCTGCCGGTACCGGACTTCGTGGCCGCCGCGCGCAACGCCGATATCAAGGGCCTCAGGATCGGCATTCCCAAGGAATATCGCGTCGACGGTACATCGCCCGAGATCGTGGCGCTGTGGGCCAAGGGCATGGATATGCTGAAGGCGGCAGGCGCGGTGCCGGTCGAGATCTCGCTGCCGCACACCAAGTACGCGCTGCCTGCCTATTATATCGTGGCGCCGGCCGAGTGTTCGTCCAACCTGGCGCGCTATGACGGCGTGCGCTTCGGGCTCAGGGTCCCCGGCAAGGACCTCGCCGAAATGTACCAGAACACGCGCGGCGAGGGCTTCGGCAAGGAAACCCGACGGCGCATCCTGATCGGCACCTACGTGCTGTCGGCCGGCTACTATGACGCCTACTACAAGAAGGCGCAGCAGATCCGCTCGCTGATCGCCCGCGACTTCAAGGAAGCCTTCGAGAAGTGCGACGTGCTGCTGACGCCCACCGCGCCGACCTCGGCCTTCGCGGCGGGCGAGAAGATGGACGATCCGGTGACCATGTATCTCAACGACATGTTCACCATCCCGGCCTCTATGGCGGGCCTGCCCGGCATCTCGGTGCCGGCCGGCCTCGACAAGGACGGCCTGCCGCTCGGCCTGCAGATCATCGGCCGCGCCTTCGACGAGGAGACGATGCTGCGCGCGGCGGCGGCGCTGGAGAAGGCCGCCGCGTTCAACCTGCGTCCGGCAGGTTACTGACAGAGACGCCCGCCGCGCACAGCGGGCACGCGGCGGGCTCCCACAGCTCGTTGGCAAGGCGCGCGATGCTTTCGACAGCGAGATCGTTCGCTTCGAGGAAAGGCAACGCGGTGTTCCCCAGAATGAGCAGCGCGCCGACTGCGACCGGCCCCGCGCCCAGGGCCTTCAGGGCGGCATAGGTCGCACGTGTCGCCGAACCGGCGTTGATGGATGGCGTCGTCGACAATCGCGACGCTTCTGCCGTGCAGAGACTCGTGAAGGGCATCGGGAATGCGATAGGTCGCGCCATTCGCATCGGCGTGGCGTTCGGCAAAGGCGAACTGGAGGTCGAGCTCCGCGGCGACCACCTGCGCCACGAACGCGCCGCCAACCAGCGGCCCGACCACGGCCTCGACGCGTTGGGCCGACAGGCGCCGCGCCAGCTCGCGGGCAAAGGGCATCCAGCGCACTGGCCGCAGGAACAGCGAATCAAGATCAAGCCACAGATTGCCGTGGTGGCCCGACTCCAGGATGAAATGTCCGGGCCGGACGGCGAGGAGACCGAGAAGCTGCTCTTCCATAAAACCGCAAACCTTGGGATGCTGCGCCATGTCCCTGGAATTATACGCCGCTTATCTGGTCGCCTGCCTGATCGTCGTGCTCGTGCCGGGCCCGACGGTGACGCTGATCCTCGCTAACAGCATGCGGCACGGCACGCGCGCCGGCTTGGCCAACGTGCTGGGCACCCAGGTCGGGCTCGCCGTCATGATCGGCGTGGTCGGCCTCGGTCTCACTTCCCTGATCGAGGCGATGGGCCACTGGTTCGACTGGCTACGTCTCGCGGGCGCAGCCTATTTGATATGGCTCGGCTGGAAGATGATCCGCTCGGCCGGAATCGCCTCCGCGACGACGCCGTCGCGCCCGCCGCGCGGCGGTTTCCTGCTGCAAGGCGCCCTGGTGGCACTCAGCAATCCCAAGACGCTGGTCTTCTTCGGAGCGTTCTTTCCGCAGTTCATCGATCCGGCGCGCGATCATGGCCTGCAGATCCTGATCATGGGTCTGACCGCGATGCTGTTCGCGGCCGTCTCGGACAGCGCCTACGCCCTTGCCGCGGGGCGGGCCGGCCGCGCGCTTTCCGCCCAGCGAGTGCGGCTGATGTCGCGTGTCAGCGGTGCGTTTCTGGTTAGCGGCGGCATGTGGCTGGCGTTCTCCCGCCGCTGACGATCGGCTACACTCCCGGCAACCCGGGAGAAACGAACATGGCGAAGGAATTTGATCTCGTCGTCCGCGACGGCACGGTTGCCGATGGCACGGGTGCGGCTCTGCACGAAGCCGACATCGCGGTGAAGGACGGCAAGATCGCCGCCGTCGGCAAGGTTTCCGGAAGTGCCACGGAAGAGATCGACGCCAAGGGCCTGCTGGTCACGCCGGGCTTCGTCGACATCCACACGCATTACGACGGCCAGGCGACCTGGGATTCGCACCTGCAGCCGTCGAGCTGGCACGGCGTCACCACGGCGGTGATGGGCAATTGCGGCGTGGGCTTCGCGCCGGTCAAGGTCGAGGACCACCAGCGCCTGATCGAATTGATGGAAGGCGTCGAGGACATTCCCGGCGCCGCCCTCGACGAGGGCCTGAACTGGTCATGGGAATCGTTCGGCCAGTATCTCGATGCGCTAGAAGCGCGACCACGCGACATGGATCTCGGCGCCCAGCTGCCGCATGGCGCGTTGCGCGTGTTCGTGATGGGCGAGCGCGCCGCCCGGCTCGAGGAGGCGACGCCGGAGGAGGTGGCGCGCATGCGCACCCTCACGGCCGAGGCAATGCGCGACGGCGCGCTCGGCTTCTCGACCTCGCGCACCTTGAATCACCGCACCGTGAAGGGCGATCCGACGCCCTCGCTGCGCGCCTCCGAGTCAGAGCTTTTGGGCATCGCGCTCGGCATGAAGGACGCGGGCACCGGCGTCATCGAATTCATCTCCGATTTCAACACGCCCAACCCCGAGAGCGAGTTCGAGATGATCGAGCGGCTGCTCACGGCGAGCGGCCGGCCGTTCTCGGTGTCGCTGGCCCAGCGCCATTCCAAGCCCGACGGCTG
>DATHNU010000567.1:0-3134 GCA_035485695.1 Reyranella sp.
CATGGCGGATGCCCCACGACCGCCGCTGCCGCCCTTCACGCCCGAGACGGCGGCGATCAAGGCGCGCGCTGCCGAGGATGCCTGGAACAGCCGCGATCCCGAGCGGGTGTCGCTGGCCTACACGCCGGACAGCGTGTGGCGGAACCGTGCGGAATTCTTCCAGGGCCGTGAGGCGATCAAGGCGTTCCTCACCCGCAAATGGGCCCGGGAACTGGACTACCGCCTGATCAAGGAGCTGTGGACCTGCGGCGACAACCGCATCGCCGTGCGCTTTGCCTACGAATGGCGCGACGATTCAGGCAGCTGGTTCCGCTCCTACGGCAACGAGAACTGGGAGTTCGACGAGCGCGGCCTGATGCGTCATCGCCTCGCCTCGATCAACGACCTGCCGATCGCCGCCAGCGAGCGCAAGTTCCACTGGCCGGCGCCCGGGCCGCGGCCGGCGGATCATGCGGGGCTGAGCGAGCTCGGGCTTTAGGCTTTCTTTTCATACGGAGCGCGGACCTCCAGGTCCGCTCATGGCTGGGAGCGCGCCACTCCGGTGGCGCATCTTTCTGGGCTAACAGCGCATGAGCGCCACTGGAGTGGCGCGCTCCCAGCAAAGACAAAGAGGCGGGGAGGCGGGCCTGGAGGCCCGCGGTCCAGCAAGAAATCAATCGCGCTGGACGCACATGGCGATACCCATACCGCCGCCGATGCAAAGCGTGGCGAGGCCCTTCTTGGCATCTCGCTTCTGCATCTCGTAGAGGAGCGTGGTGAGCACGCGCGCGCCCGAGGCGCCGATCGGATGGCCGAGCGCGATGGCGCCGCCATTGACGTTGAGCTTGTCCGGATCGAGCCCGAGCTGCTTGCCGACCGCGACGGCCTGGGCGGCGAAGGCCTCGTTGGCCTCGACGAGGTCGAGATCCTTGACGGTCCAACCCGCCTTCTTGAGCGCTGCCTGCGAGGCGGTCACCGGGCCGATGCCCATGATCGCCGGATCGACGCCGGTGGTGGCCCACGACACGATCTTGGCCAGGGGTTTGATGCCGCGCTTCTTGGCTTCGTCGGCGCTCATCAGCACCAGCGCAGCCGCGCCGTCATTGATGCCCGAGGCGTTGCCGGCGGTGACAGAGCCGTCCTTGGCGAAGGCCGGGCGGAGTTTGCCCAGCGTCTCGATCGTGGTGCCGTGGCGCGGGAACTCGTCGGTGTCGACCACGACGTCGCCCTTGCGGGTCTTCACCGTGACCGGGACGATCTCGTCCTTGAAGCGGCCGGACTTCTGCGCCGCCTCGGCCTTGTTCTGCGAGGAGGCCGCGAAGGCATCCTGCTCGGCGCGGGTGATCTGGTATTTCTGCGCCACGTTCTCGGCGGTGTTGCCCATGTGGTAGCCGTGGAAGGCGTCCCACAGACCGTCCTTCAGCATGGTGTCGGTCATCTTGAGCTCGCCCATCTTGGTGCCTTCGCGCATGTACGCGGCGTGCGGCGCCTGGCTCATGCTCTCCTGGCCACCCACCACCATGATCGAGGCGTCGCCATTTCGGATCGCCTGCCAGCCGAAGGCGACGGCGCGCAGGCCCGAGCCGCAGAGCTGGTTGATGCCAAGCGCGGTCTTCTCGACCGGGATGCCGGAATTGACCGCGGCCTGGCGGGCCGGGTTCTGGCCCTGGGCGGCGGACAGGATCTGGCCCAGGATCACTTCGTCGACTTCCTCGGGCTTCACCTTGGCGCGCTCGAGCGCGCCCTTGATCGCCGCCTTGCCGAGGTCGTGGGCGGGGACGGCGCCGAACGCGCCATTGAACGAGCCGATCGGCGTGCGCGCAGCGCTCGCGATGACGATGTCGGTTGCCATGTGGTCCTCCTAGCGTGCCGCCCTGCGAAGGATTTTATAGGCCCGCTACCGGCACCCGCAAGGACTCGTCTTGGCCGCCGCCCCGTGACCAGTTTCGCCTAGCGCCCGGCCAGCTTCGTGAAGCCGTCGGCGCTCCACGCCTCGCTGCCCACGCCGTGACGAACGAAGAACAGGCCGGAAGGGTCGTATTTGCTCTTCACGGCGAGCAGCCGAGCGTAGTTCGCACCCCAATAGGCGTTCTGCCAGTCAGTCTCGAAGTAGCTGCTTTCCGCGACATAGGAACCTGCATGCGGCGTGACCTTCCCGAGTTCGGCCATGGCCGTGGCGACTTCCCTGGCATTGCGCCGAGCGTCGCTGAGATCCGGCTCGTGGCCGCGCAAGCCGGGATAGGCCGGCGGTCCCTCGCTGGCGATGATGGCGAGCGCGAAGGCATCGATGACGGCGGGGTTTGTCGCGGTGTCTCGTGCCGAGGCCGCCGCCTCCTTGCTACCGCCGGCCAGGCCCTTCTGGAAATGCAGTTCGACCGTCGAATGCCGGGCGGCGGCAATCAACGCGGCGGTGAGGTCAGCCCGTCTGTCGTCCCGCAAGAGCGACGCCGGCAGCCAGGCAGATTCGAAGTCATGAATGAAGTGCCCGGCCTCGCTCACATTGGCTGACCAGAAGATATTATCCTCGGGCGCGCCGGGCCGATCGTCGGAACGCACGGCGGCCGGCGCATAGGCTTTGAGAAACGCCGGATCCCAGCGGTGGCGGGCCGGGATGCCGCGGAACAGCGGCGCCGTACTGAAGGTGAAATCGTCGGGCGCTGCCTTCACCCAGCTGAGAAACGGTTGCCAGATGGCTTCTATCTGTTGCCGCTCGAGCCCCTGGGCAGCCATCTGTATCTCGAGCCGGTTGCGCGGTCTGACGTTGGCGATCTCGCCCCAATGAGGATTGAAAAGACTTTCGGCGTAGAACGCGACGAAGCGGTCAAGCAGCCTGCGAAAGGCCGCGTCGGAAGCGGCTTGGATCGTCGTCGCGACCCCGCCGAAGAACGCGGGCAGTTCGTGCGTGCGCAGCGTCACACGGGTGACCACGCCAAAGGTGCCGCCGCCGCCGCCTTTGAGGGCCCAGAACAGGTCGGGGTTCGTGCACGCGTTGGCGATCCGCACGACGCCGTCGGCCGTGACGATTTCCGCCTCCAGCAGGCTCGCCGCGGCGGTGCCGTAGTTCTTCGAGTAGCTGCCGAACCCGCCGCCCTGGACAAGGCCCGCCACGCCGACCGTGCCGCAGCCCCCGCCCTGGACATAGCGGCCGCCCTTGG
>DATHNU010000568.1:0-5536 GCA_035485695.1 Reyranella sp.
CTGCTCTATGAATGCCGCGTATTGTTCACTGTCGTGTCGCAGTGCGTAAAATCGAAAATTAGGGTAGCGCGACGTGATCTCACGTCGGCAGAAATTGACCAAGGCCGGAATAATATCTACTCCGACGAAGCCGCCGGGCGACCTGAGATAGGGCGCCAGCGCCGCAGCAGAGCGGCCGCAACCGCAGCCGATATCCAACACCTTGGATGCGGGTGTAATTGCCCCCACCCTTTCGACGACCGTTCGTGAAAGCTGGCCGATCGCTTCGGGGTCACCACCCCCCACGACATCGTTAAGAGTCATACCGTTCAACATTTCGGTCTTTATAAGACGCCAGACGGTTTCCATCGTCATTTCGCACCCCTTCGGGAAGCCCATAGGTCAAGCCGCTTCTTGATGTCACATCACTTCATTGCCACCCATCCACGCACCACGCCACCAATTCGTCTTCGGTTCGGCGATCGGTTGGCGTGGAGCGCCGACCACCGATCTTCTGTGCGACCAACACGGGCGTCTTCCGCAAGATCGCTCGCCGCGCTGGTGAGCAGGATCACGCTTCCGGATGGGCCTGTAATCGCTGAATTTGATGGGCTTCCCAGTTCCGCTTCCCGGGTTCTGTAGAGCGTTTGGGAAGCGGAAGTGGGAAGTGGCCGGGACGCGGCACCGCGATGTCGTTTCAGAGTTCGGGATATCGATAACGTCCGCGGGGTAGGGTCCGACCGTGCTGGCGGGGCAGCACTCAGCTGCCGGTAAGGCAGTATCCGTCGGCGGATTTGACGATGATGCCGGCAGCGGTCATGGCGGCGAGGCGTTGGTAGAGGGTGGTGGCGCGAACGCGGCATGAGGCGCGCAGTTCGGAGAATGGCCGCGGCTGGCTGCCGTCGGCGAGAACGGCAGTGATGCGCTGGTCGACGGAATCCTGCTCGACGGAGGGTTTGGGTTGGGGATCGGCCTGGACGGGCTGCAGGGCGAGGGCGTCATCGCGCTGGGTGAGTTCAAGCGTGACGCTTGGCATGGCGGCAGCGGCACGATGCTCGACGGTCAGGACGATGCGGTCGTTACTGTCGCGGCGGAGGTAGAGGTTGGAATCGCCCCAGGCATGGAATTCGGACGACCCGCGCAGCGCCTGGCCGGCGCGGATGGCACCGGCGCCCTTTCTGGCGTGGTGGACGACGGCCACGGCGACGGCGTGACGCCGCTGTAGCTCGCGCAGGAAGGCGAGTAGCGGGGCGACCTCGCCGCTGACATTCTCATCGATGCGATGCAGCCGCACGAACGGATCGAGGACCAGCAGCCGTGGCTTGAGCCGGCCAACGGCCTCGTCAAGACGCGCGCGGTCAGCATCGAGGTCGAGGCGCAGGCTGGGTGCGGTGATCACCTGGATGTCGAGTTCGGGCAGCGCGACGCCGGCGGCGGCACAGATGCCCTCGAGGCGGCGGCGAACGATGTGCAGGGCGTCTTCGGCCGGATAGAGCAGAACGCGGCCGGGACGCGTGACCGCGAAGCGGCGCAGGCAGGGCGTTGCCGCGGCGACGGCGACGGCCAGATCGAGGGCGAGGAAGGATTTGCAGCACTTGGGCTCGCCGCCGATGATCCCCACCGCCTCCTCGGACCACAGCTGATCGACCAGCCAACGCCGCTGCTCGGGAACCTCGGCGAGACGCCAAGCCGGTTGAACCGGAAGCTGGGTCACCGCCGGCGTCGGCTCGCCGCCTTGGCCTCATTGGCGGCGGGCATGGCGCAGATTTCGAAGAACAATGTCTCGTCGATCTGACGGGCCTCGCGCTGGGCCGCGGCCTCGAGCAGTTCGTTGGCTATGATCATCAGGGCGCGCAGATTACCCTGGGCGTGATCGCAGATGGTCGCGATCACCTCTTGGGTCATCAGGGTGGGCGCGCCGGCCTGCTGGAGGGCATGGCGCAGGCAATCTTTGAGGTCGTCTGGCGACGCACGCTCGATCGCGAGGCGCAGCCGCAGTCGGCTGGCGAGCGGGAGGAACTCGTCGGACCGCAGCCGGTCGGTGAGCCGTCCGTCGCCGGCGAGCACGACAGTCAGCAGGATGTTAGAATCGAGATCGGCGGAGGTGAGCAGGCGCAGCTCGGCGAGCACGGACGACTGCATTTCCTGCGCCTCATCGACCACCAGCACGGGGCGGGACAACGTGCCCTGGATGTGGGCCTGCCAGCGTTGGCGTAGGATTTTTGCGCCGGCGAAGCGATTATGCGGGCGCAATTCGACACCGAAGAGTTCGCCCATCTCACGGTAGAAGTCGGCGATGCTGGCCTGTGGGCGGCTGATCACGCCGACGGTGACATCGCGCTGCGTGGCCAGCGACGCCGACAGGATGCGCAAGGTTGCGGATTTGCCGCAACCGGGCGCGCCGGTGACGAGGGCGAAGCCACCGTCGGCTGCAAGTTGTTGCACGCGCCAGCAAAACGATTCCAGGCGCGGGGTGACGTGCAGCGCCTCGGTTGGCACGTTGACAGCGAACGGGTTCCACTTGAGGCCGTAGAGCGCGAGCATCCTGTTGTTCACGCGTCGTCTCCTTCGTCCTTGGGCAGGTAGGCGGGCGGCAATCCGGTGGCGGCCTGCCGGTCGAGCATTCTTTCCAGGAGCGGTCCGATACCGCGCGCCGGCGGCGGCGGGGATCGCGACGGTGATGGCGATGGGTTGCCAGGCTCGATGGCGATTGGCTGGAGGCCGCGACGCAGGCCGGAGGCATTGGCCGCTTTGTCCTGCGGGAACAGCCGGCAGAGCACCGTGCCGGTGTGCGGATCGACGAGATGGACCTGTGTGAGATCCCAGGCGGCGTAGCGAACCTCCAGCAGGGAGAGATGGCGATATTGGTTGGGCACTTCGAAGCGCCGAGCTTCAATGACCGCGGTGCCATCGCTCTTGCGCAAGGTCCGCCGCTCGGTGCGGGTGAAGGCCAGCCGCAATGCCGCCGCATCCGGGCAGGGTCGTGTCACGGAAGGGCCGGCAAGGAAGCGGGCGAGCGGCGTGTCGTTGATCTCGCTGTGGTGCTTTCGGTTGTAGTCCTGCTCGACCCAGGCCTGGGTTGCCTCGTTGAGCCGGGACAGGCTGAGGTCATCGACACCCTCGAGCATGGCCATCAACCGGCCCTCGACCGATCCCCATAGGGTCTCCTGCTTGCCGTTGGCGTATGGGGAATATGGCAGCGTCGTTTGATGAAGGATGCCGAGCCGGGCGAGACCTTCGGTGATCTCGGTGGCGGTCATGGCAGCGCCGTTGTCGCTCATGGCGGCACGCGCCAGGCCGCGCTTCAGCATCGCCTGCGACAGGCCGTGCGCGATGTTCTCTGCCGATTCGGAAAGGTACCACTGCAGGTGACAGACCAGCCGCGAATGGTCATCGAGCACGCCGAACAGCACCGGTGTTCGCCATTCGCCGCGCGGCGTCAGCACTTTTCTGGAACCGACATGACAATCCCAATGCCAGAGCCCGCCAGAGTACTCAGATTCATAACTACGCACTTCACGTGCCTCGAGCCGCGCCGCCGCCGCCAGCGCGCCGTCGGTCTGACGCGTCGTCATCGGTCGCCGTTTGGTCAGGCCGTGTGCGGCCAGGAATCGCCGAACCGTCGCGTAGGACGGCACCGGGCGCAACTCGGACCGGGTCTCAGCCAAGGCAACGAGATTCGCGTGATGCAGCTGGGCACTCCAGCTTTTGTGGGCGTTATACTGAGCCCGTAGCGCCTGGCGCAGCGACGGGGTCATCGATGTCTGCTCACCGGCATCGCCGCGCCGCTTGCGGCGCAACACGCTGACCGGATCATGCTGCTCATTTCGACTGCGATAGAACCATCGTTCCAGAGTGGAAACGCTGAAGCGGACCGGCTCGCCGGTGCTCGGGTGGCGCCATTCCCGTGCGGCCAGTTCCTCAAGGGCCGAACGCAGCGCGCCCTTCGCCGGCGGCGCCGCCAGAAGCGCACCGATAATCGAGAAGCGCAGCCTCGCCCAACGCTCATGCACCCGCGATCCGCCTCGTTCCGCCACGTCCGGCCTCCGAAACATCAACGAGCCGACGCTAAGCGCCCTCACCGAGGGCCGGCGACGCGCGTCCTCTGCGGGTTGGCGACGCCCGTCAGAAAGCGCGCATCGCCGATGCGCCGCCGGTCAGCGGAGCGAGGAACCGCAGCAAGGCGATGAGTTGCTGGCGTACGTCGCCGGCAAAGCGGTCGAGCAGCGAGACCGGCAGGGCGGCGATGTCGAGCGGCGGCGCCACCGCGGCCCTGGCGACCGCCGCAAAAGGGCCGTCGGAGAAGGTGGGCCGCCACCAGGCGCGCCAACGCGCCAGCGTCCGCCGATCAAGTCCGGGCACGACCGACAGACGCGCCAGGCGGGACGGCGTGGTGCCGAGCAGCAGCGCCGAGATCAACGTCACTACTGTGGCGAGGTAGACCTTGCGCCCGAGAAAGCGCAGCGATGGCGGGGTGGTGCGCTTGCGGCAACCATCCACCGCGCAGCAGAAGCTGAAGCGCTCGGCATACTCTCGGCATAATCCACCCGGGCAGCCGCGCGGCTTGCGGTCATACGATGCCGAATGCAGCGCGCCACCGCAGAGCCAGCAACGTGCTGCCCGGGCGGCGGCCGCAAGGTCGCGGTCGAAGACGAGCAACTGCTCATGGAACTTGGCGTCGGCCAGCACGGCTTGATACACTGGGTCGGTCCTTTGGAATGAAGTTGGCAAGATGGCCAAAATCGGACGGAATGATCCCTGCCCCTGCGGCAGCGGCAAGAAATACAAGAAGTGCTGCCTGGCCAGTGACGAGGCCGCCGCCCGTGCCGCACGTCCCGCTCAGCCGGCCGCGGTGCCGGCACGTCGGCCGTCTTTGGCCAGCTATGTCCAGGAACACGACCAACTCGACGAACTGACCGAGGCGTCCAACGCGGTGGTCGACATGGTCCAGGCCGGCAATCTCGACGCCGCCGAACAGGCCGCCCACGACTTGCTCGCGCGCTTCCCCGATGTCCATGACGGCTACGACCGCCTCGGCATGGTCTGCGAAGCCCGTGGCGATCATCGCCAGGCCGCCGACTACTACCGCAAAGCCATCAACGTCATCCGCAACCACCCTGACGCCTACGATCCTGCGTTCGAGGCTGTCTTCCAAAAGCTCATCGATCGGCTCGAACCGAAGGCGGACGCCGCCGCCAACTGACCCGGCCGGTCCGACCCCCGCTCAGCCTCGCCGGGTGCTCGACGGCGTCAAGGCATCCACGCCTGCGGCGCGGAGCCTCCTTGACCCCGCCTGCGCTCCCGGCGGTCAGGAGCGCAGGTCGGCGCCGAGGAATGGTCCTTCAGTCTCACCAAGGAATGACCCGAAGGAAGGACCCCGTGCACCCGCCAAGATACGCGAGGGACACGAACCGCCGCCCGTCAAATTCCGTGATCAGAAAGCGCCGATAACACATCCCTTTCCGTGCTCAGGCTCAACCGCGCGCGTGTTCACCGCCCGCGAAGGCGCGGAGCAGCACTGCCAGGTCGGCAATTCGGCGCTGGCACGCGAGGAAAT
>DATHNU010000569.1:0-2678 GCA_035485695.1 Reyranella sp.
GTTGTAATTCAATTGAGTGCTGGCGCATCCAGAACCAAGCAGAGCGATGGCGGCACAGAACAGCCGTCGAAACATTCTCATGACCGCACATGCCCCACGCCGACTGCCACCGTGTCGTCATCATGAATTCGCCGGTCGCTACCAGCCGCCTGCTTGTGCTAGAAAATTTTCAGCCTGGGCGTTTGACTGTGAGTCCTGAATCCTTTGACTAGGCGTCCCGAGCATCGTGGAGAGAGTTCCTCCCCTTCGCCTCGCTCGAGCGCCGATCTGATTGGCGCGTCGGGCCGTGCCGATCGGGGCCTGCGAGCGAACGACGACTGCCGGCGATCAGAATTGGGCCCTCGGCGTAGCTGGGCCATTTGCTGCGCTTCCACGGCACGCATCGATTGCCGACGGCGTGGAATCGCCGCTTGTTCACACTCGGTGTCAGCCCGAGCGTAGCAAGGGACCTTTAGCGATGCCGATTAGGGCCCCTTGCTGCGCTCGGGATGACAACGCTTTTCGGGTAACCTCCGGGCAATGCCGTCGACGTGGTACGTTCTCCCGCAGTTTGGCACGCAAATCGCACGGCTCTTTGCGACGTACCGATAGAATCCGCGCCGCCTCGATAGCTGGAGGTGTAAGCTTCTCGAACGAGGTTACCTGCAAGTCCGGTCAGCCTGGGCGGATGCGCTGACCGCCTGTGGCTTGGGCAACGCTGAGCGCGCTTAACCGGAGGGATGAATCATGGGCAGCTTCGGCATTGGGGCGGCAGTCCGGCGCAAGGAAGACCTGCGCTTTCTCACCGGCAAGGGCAGATACACCGACGACATCAACCGGCCGGGACAGCTCCAGGCTTTCCTGCTGCGCAGCCCGCACGCCCATGCCGAGATCGCCGGCATCGACACGACCAGGGCTCAAGCCGCGCCGGGTGTCGCGGCGATCTTCACAGGCGCCGATCTGCAGGCTCCGGTGGGCGGCCTGCCGTGCGGCTGGCTCATCACGTCCAAGGACGGCTCGCCGATGGCTGAGCCGATGCGTCCGCTGCTGGCCCAGGCCAAGGTGCGCCATGTCGGCGACCCCGTGGCGGTGGTCGTGGCCGAAACGCGCGCCGAGGCCGAAGCCGCGGCCGAGCTGATCGCGATCGACTACAAGGAATTGCCGGCGGTGGTCGCCAGCGACGAGGCCATCAAGCCGGGCGGGCCGCTATTGTTCGAGGCCGCCCCGGGCAATCTCTGCTTCGACTGGCACTTGGGCGACAAAACGGCGGTCGATTCAGCCTTCGCGCGCGCCCACCACGTGACGCGCCTCGAGCTCGTGAACAACCGGCTGGTCTCCAACCCGATGGAGCCGCGCGCCGCCATCGGCGAGCATGACAGCGCCACCGGCGACTACACGCTCTACACCACGAGCCAGGCGCCGCATGTGCATCGGCTGCTGATCGCCGCCTTCGTCCTGCAACTTCCCGAGCACAAGCTGCGCGTGGTGGCGCCCGATGTCGGTGGCGGCTTCGGCACCAAGGGCTCGCTCTATAACGAGCAGGCGCTGGTCCTCTGGCTGGCCGCCAAGCTCGGCCGTCCGGTCAAGTGGACGGCCGACCGCAGCGAGATCTTCCTCACCGACAACCAGGCGCGCGACCACCTGACCCAAGCCGAGCTCGCGCTCGACGCGGACGGCAAGTTCCTCGCCATGCGCGTGGCCACGCTGGCCAACCTGGGCGCCTATCTCGGCAGCTTCGCGCCGGCGATTCCCACCTGGTGCTACGGCACGCTGCTGGCCGGCAACTACGCGACGCCCGCGATCTATGTCGAGGTCAAGGGCGTCTTCACCAACACGGCACCGGTTGACGCCTATCGCGGCGCCGGGCGCCCCGAGGCCTGCTATGTCGTGGAGCGCCTGGTCGATCGCGCGGCGCGCGAGATGAAGATCGACCCGGTGGAACTGCGCCGGCGCAACTTCGTCGCCAACGACGCCTTTCCCTACACCACGCCGGTGGCGCTCACCTACGACAGCGGCGATTATTTCAAGACGCTCGACATGGCCCTCGCAGCCGCCGACTACGCGGGCTTCGAGCAGCGCCGCCAGGAAGCGGCTGAGCGCGGCAAGCTGCGCGGCATCGGCATCGCCACGTACATCGAGGCCTGCGCCATGGCGCCTTCGGTGATGGCGGGCCAGCTCGGCGCGCGCGCCGGCTTCTACGAGTCGGCCGAGGTGCGCGTGCATCCGACCGGCGGCATTACCGTCTTCACCGGGTCGCACAGCCATGGCCAGGGCCATGAGACGACCTTCGCCCAGCTCGTGTCGGACCAGCTGGGCGTCGCCTTCGACCAGGTCGATATCGTGCATGGCGACACCGGCAGGGTCCCGTTCGGCATGGGGACCTATGCCTCGCGCTCGCTGGCCGTGGGCGGTACTGCGCTCGTCAAGGCCATGGACAAGATCGTCAACAAAGGCAAGAAGATCGCCGCCCACATGCTCGAGGCCGCCGAGGCGGATATCGAGTTCGCCGACGGCAAGTTCGTGGTCGCCGGCACCGACCGCGCGGCGACCTTCGCGCAGGTCGCCTTCTCCGCTTACGTGCCGCACAATTTTCCCATCGAGACCCTGGAGCCCGGCCTCGACGAGACCGCCTTCTACGACCCGACGAACTTCACCTATCCCGCCGGCTGCTACATCGCCGAGATCGAGATCGATCGCGA
>DATHNU010000570.1:0-2274 GCA_035485695.1 Reyranella sp.
GATATGGCAGGCGATGCGGTTTCGGTCGGTGGCGAGTGTCGTTTCAGCCTTCGGGCGTTTGCCCTTGCCGAACACCAGGCCCTTGTCGGCGGCGGCAAGGTAGTCGCGGCAGAGGTCGGCCACTGTCATGGCCCCGCGTGCAGCGTTGCGTGTCGCCGAGGGGTCCTCGCCCGCCGCCACGCGCACAAGGGCTTTGCGTGCCTGCTGGCGCGCTTCCTCGGGTGTCAGCACCCCAACACGCCCCAATGCGAGCTTTCGCGTCCTGCCGGCCGAATTTCGGTACTGGACTACCCATGTGCGGGCGCCAGATGGCTTGGCTCTGAGCGCGAAGCCGGACAGATCGTCATCCCGGTACAGCGTGTCGCGCTCCACGGGCTTCAAGGCGTCCACGAATCGCTTGGTGAGCTTGGGCAAGGCAGCCTCCGCAAGAGCTGGCCGGAGGATCCGCTTGGCCGGGGACACTCCGGGGACACTTCAGAGGGAAAGCTGGGGCAATTTCCCGAGTTTCCGAGTTCATGCTCATATTGGCTAAATTGCTGTATTCGGCAAGCTGTATCGCCTTACAGCAACTTGGGGAAAACTCGCGGAAACCCTGTGGCCTTGCCTAGGCGAGGCGGGGACCGAGCAGCTCGTCGCGTACCGAGCCGCGCACGGCTTCGATGCGGATGAACCAGATGAGCAATGCGGCGACGATCTTGATCATCACCGGCAGCACGATGTAGGCGATGATCAGTGCCGTGGTGCCGTACAGCCCCTTGGCCGGATTGAAGCCCAACAGCGCCGCCACCGGCAGCGAGCCCGCCGCGCCGATCGCCGTGGCGAGCTTGGTGGCAAGCGCCCACAGACCGAAATAGGTGCCGGTCTTGCCCCTGCTGTCACCGCCCTCGGTCGAGTTGATGACGTCGGCCAGGATCGAGGGCGGCAGGCCGTAGTCGGCGCCGATACCCAGCCCGGTGATGACCGAGATCGCGAGGAACCAGTAGAAGTCGCCCGGGCCGATGAAGATCGCGCAGGCCATGGCGAGTGCCGTCATGATCATGCCGACGAACCAGGCAGCAGCCTTGCTGGTGCGCTTCGACAGCATCAGCCACAGCGGCACGCTGGCGGCGCCGGCGATGAAATAGACGAGCAGGATGATGCCGGCCTGCAGCTTGCCGCCCTTCAGCACGTGTTCGACATAGAACAGCATCACCGTCACCGCGACGCCCAGTGCCGCGCCGTTGACGACGAAGACCAGCAGCAGTCGGCGGAACAGGCGGTTCTTGAGCGGGGCGAAGAAGGCGATGAAGGGGTTGCGCTCGGCGTGGATGACCGGCGGATGGACAGATGGCCCGGCCCCGATGAGCGTCGGCAGGCTGAACAGCACGAGGATGGGCAGGAACAGCAGGCCGAGCGTCATGTAGCCGTCGGAGTCGCCCAGCTTGAAGGTGAGCCAGGTCGGCAGCACGACGGCCAAGGTCATGCCGAGCAGGCCGAACACCTCGCGGCCGACCGTGACCTTGGTGCGCTCGTTGTAGTCGTCGGTGAGTTCTGCGCCATGGGAGTGATAGCTGATCGATACGCCGGAATAGCCGAGATGGACCAGCAGGAGGGCTGCGATCAGCCAAACGGCCATCCTCGTCTGGTTGCCGAACCAGGCGTCGGGCGGGTCGAACAGCATGTAGAAGCCGGCGGCCAGCACCGGGATCATCAGCGCCACGAAGGCGAGCCGCCCGCGCTTGCCACGGCGCGTGAAGCGGTCGCTGATCAGGCCGATCACCGGGTCCTGGATGGCATCGACGACGCGGGCGAAGATGAAGATCGGCCCCATGATCTGGAGCGACAGCTTCAGGATCTCGCCGTAGAAGTGGCTGACGTTCAGGACAACCGGAAGCGCCGCCATGGCGAGCGGCAATTGCAGGGTCGAGTAGGCGATCAGACGGTCGAATTTGACTTTGACGGGCGCGCCGCTGCCGGGCCCGATCGATCCTGCATTCACCCGTTAGCCTTCCTGTTAGCACCGTTTTCGGTGCTCTTGGTTGGCACCCTTATATATGCCGGAAGTGCGCCTGCAAAACGTCCGTGCGCCGAGTCGAGAAGCCGGCGGCGCAATAGGCGAGGTAATATCGCCACATGCGGCGGAATCGCTCGTCAAAACCGAGCTTGGCCACCTGATCGGCGACCGTATCGAAGCGGCCCAGCCAGGCTTCCAGGGTGCGCGCATAGTCCAGCCCGAAACTGTAGAGCTCGGCGATCTTGAGCCCTGCCTGTCTGCACTGTTCGCGCAGAGTGGCC
>DATHNU010000571.1:0-3468 GCA_035485695.1 Reyranella sp.
GCTCGACGGCGAGCGCTACAAGAGCGAAGAGCGGTTGCTCGTCGACCGTCTTCCCTATATCCGCGATGTGCGCCAAGGGCCGGATGGGCTGATCTATCTCGTCACCCAAAGCGAGGAAGGCGGCCTGTACCGCCTGGAGCCTGTCTGACGTTTTCAGCCATCATGCCCGTACCGCTCATCCTCGCCTCCGCCAGCCCTTCGCGCCGCCAGCTCCTCACCAATGCCGGTCTTTCCTTCGAGATCGAGCCATCGGGCGTCGACGAGGACGAGGCGACACGAAGCCTCTTGGGCGAACGCGCTTCGCCGCAGGATATCGCCACGACGCTGGCCGAGATGAAAGCGCTGCGCGTGTCGTCTCGCCATGGCGCGGCGATGGTGATCGGCGCGGATTCCACGCTCGCCTGCAACGGTCGGCTGTTCGACAAGCCGACGACGCTCGCCGCCGCGCGTCAGCAGCTGCTGGCGCTCGCCGGCCAGACGCACGAGCTTTGTTCCTCGGTGGTCGTAGCCAAGGGCGGCGCGCGGCTGTGGCATTGCAGCGAGAGGGGACGTCTCACCATGCGGCCATTCGCTGAGCCCTTCCTGGATGCCTACCTGGCGCGCGCCGGCCAGGCCGTCTGCGCGTCGGTCGGCGCCTACCAGCTCGAGGGCCTGGGCGCCCATCTGTTCAGCAAGATCGAAGGCGACTACTTCACCATCCTCGGCCTGCCGCTGCTGCCGCTGCTCTCCTTCCTGGCAGACCACGGTATCGGCCTGGAGCAGGCGGCATGAGCGCCTATGAGACACTCCTCGAGGAAGCGCAGGGTCGGCCCTTTGCCGCCATCGTCGGTTGGCCGGTCGCGCACTCGCGCTCGCCCGCGCTGCACGGCTTCTGGCTCAAGCAGAACAAGATCGACGGCCATTACGGCCGCCTGCCGGTCGAGCCCAATCGGGCCGCGTTGCAAGAGCTCGTGGCATTCCTGCGGCGCACGCCCAATGCCCGCGGCTGCAATCTCACCCTGCCGCACAAGGTCGGGATCATGCCGCTGCTCGATCGGATCGACCCGCTGGCGGCCCATATCGGCGCGGTGAACACCGTGATCAAGCGGCCTGACGGCAGCCTGGAAGGCCGCAACAGCGACGGCTTCGGCTTCATGGCGGCGCTGCGCTACAACGCCCCGCACTGGCGGCCGGAGAGCGGTCCGGTTGTCGTGCTGGGCGCGGGGGGCGCTGCGCGGGCGGTCGTCGCGACCCTGGTGGATGCAGGCGTTCCCGAGCTGCGCCTGGTCAATCGCACCAAGAGCACGGCGGTCGACCTGGGCGTCGCTTTCACCCCGGGCGACGGGCGGCAGATCGTGGTGGACCGCTGGGAGCGCCGCGCGCAGGCGCTGGACGGCGTGACGCTGCTGGTCAACACCACCTCGCTCGGCATGAAAGGCCAGCCGCCGCTCGACCTCGATCTCGCGCACCTGCCGCCCACGGCGGCGGTATACGACATCGTCTATACGCCCCTGGAAACCAACCTGCTCGCCGCCGCCCGCGGGCGCGGCAATCGCTGCGTCGACGGGCTGGGCATGCTGCTGCATCAAGGCAGGGTCGGTTTCGAGGCCTGGTTCGGGGTCAAGGTCGATGTCAGCGTCGAACAGCGGCGGGCGGTTGCCGCCGACCTGGGAGTCTAGCGATGGAAGCCGCGCCGCCGGAGGGCTTCAAGCCCTTGTTCCGCACCAGCCCGTTCCTCGACCACAACGGGCCGTTCTTCTACAGGACGAACGACGACGGCACCTTCGTGGTCGGCCTGCGCATAGAAGCCAAGCACGCCAACGGCCGCGGCGGCGCCCATGGCGGGCTTCTGATGACGATGTGCGACATCGCGCTGGGCTATCGCACGACACGCAGCCAGACGCCATCGCCCATGCTCACCACCGCCAGCGTCACCACGGACTTCGCCGGCGGCGCCAAGGTCGGCGACTGGGTCGAGGCGCATGTCGACGTTCATAAAGTCGGCGGCCGGCTGGCCTTCGCCAACTGCTATCTCATCTGCAACGGCGAGCGCATCGTGCATGCCAGCGCCGTCTTTGCGCGGAGCGGCGATAGGGCGACATGATCGCCGAACGCACGCCACTCTTGAGCCAGTTCTAGTTCGACAGAAACACCTCACCTTGAGGAGCGGTCCGCGTCGCGCGGGGTAACCCCGCGCTTTACCGCGTCTCGAAGGGTGGGCAACCTGCCTTATCGTTGCCCACCCTTCGAGACGCATCGCTGCGCGATGCTCCTCAGGGTGAGGTTGTATGGCTTCGCGAAAGACGCGCCACTGGAGCGGCGCGCCCCAGCGTTACTGGTTCATCGAGCCGAAGAAGTCCTGGTTGGTCTTCGCGGTCCTGAGCTTGTCGAGCAGGAACTCGATCGCGTCTACCGCGCCCATCGGCATGAGGATGCGGCGCAGCACCCACATCTTCGACAGCGTCGCGCGGTCGACCAGCAGCTCTTCCTTGCGGGTGCCCGACTTGGTGATGTCGATGGCCGGGAAGGTGCGCTTGTCGGAGACCTTGCGGTCGAGGATGATTTCCGAGTTACCGGTGCCCTTGAACTCCTCGAAGATCACCTCGTCCATGCGGCTGCCGGTGTCGATCAGCGCCGTGGCAATGATGGTGAGCGAGCCGCCTTCCTCGATGTTGCGGGCGGCGCCGAAGAAGCGCTTGGGCCGCTGCAGGGCGTTGGCGTCGACACCGCCGGTCAGCACCTTGCCGGAGCTCGGCACCACGGTGTTGTAGGCGCGGCCCAGGCGGGTGATCGAATCGAGCAGGATCACCACGTCCTTCTTGTGCTCGACCAGGCGCTTGGCTTTCTCGATCACCATTTCCGCGACCGCGACATGGCGGCTGGCCGGCTCGTCGAAGGTCGAGCTCACGACCTCGCCCTTCACCGTGCGTTGCATGTCGGTGACTTCCTCCGGCCGCTCATCGACCAGCAGCACCATGAGGAAGACTTCGGGATTGTTGGCGGTGATGGCGTGGGCGATGTTCTGCAGCAGCACCGTCTTGCCGGTGCGCGGCGGCGACACGATCAGGGCGCGCTGGCCCTTGCCGATCGGCGCGATGAGGTCGATCACGCGGGTCGAGATGTCGAGCTGCTGCTGCGGCGTGGTGCCCGCCTTCTTGGTGAGCGTGCCGGTGCGGCGGGTGCCGACGCGGCCCGATGAGGTGGCGCGCGAGCTCGACTGCTCCTCGGAAATCGTCGGCGCCATGACGGCGGCGCCGCCCTCCATCTCGAGCTTCAGCTTCTCGTCGGGATAGAGCGGCGTCAGCGAATCGAAATTGATGCGGTGGCGCAGCGCATCGGGGTCGTCGAAGTTGATCTTGTTGATCTGCACCATGGCAAAGTAGCGCTCGCCGTCCTTGGGGGCGCGGATCTCGCCTTCCACCGTGTCGCCGGTGCGCAGGCCGAATTTGCGGACCTGGGTCGGGCTCACATAGATGTCGTCGGCGCCGG